>NZ_JBFBCE010000065.1:0-53481 GCF_040689595.1 Streptosporangium sp. NPDC051023
CCGGCACCCCCCCCCCTGCCCACCCGCCCCCCCGGGCCCCGGCCGGACCTGACTTCCGGCCGGGCACCTCCCACACCCACCACCCGCCATAAGAGACGATCTTGACCGAACACGACCTCGAAGTGATCGCCCTGCTGGGCAGCATCTACCCAGCTTGGCGCTTCCAGGTGGCCGACGCCTCCAGCGTCGCCCGCTGGTGGGCGCACCTCTACCGCCCGGTCACCACCACCGAACACGCCGCCGGAGCACGGGCCTCCGTCGGCCGCACCACCCCGGAACGCCTGGCCGCCGCACTCGCCCGCCACGCCGAGATCCTCGACCGGATGCGCCCGTAACCCCCCTGATCCCCAGGCGGCTTGTGCCGACACGCTCCGCGAGCCGCCCGGGCACTTCCCACCCGCGCCCACCGAGAGATGAACCCCCATGGCCACCATCATGATCACTGGCGCTGACGGCGCCTTCACCATCGACGGCACCACCGAGCGGCTCCTGACCCCCGCCGAGGTCGCGCGCATGTTCCGTGTCGACCCCAAGACCGTCAACCGATGGGCGAGGGAGGGCAGACTCACCTCCACGCGCACCCCGGGCGGACAGCGAAGGTATCGGAAGGGCGAGGTTCAGGCCCTGCTGAACGGCGGCCAGGCGATCAAGGAGTGACGAGGGCAGCAGAGGCTTTTGCCATAGCCCCTTCTCAGCTGGTGCTGTGACCGGGAACGTTCACCGGGTCGCACTCCGTTCGAAGGTACCGAACACTCCCGTGTCGGCACCCGCCGTACCGGCGCTTGGAAACACCACGAACCCGGCCTGACAGGGGCAGCTCCGACAGGGCGTACTCCAGCAAGGCCCACGCCTGTCTCCGCAAACGCAAGATCCGGACCTGCATCCTGGAGAAAACCGATCAGCCGGCTCAACAACTGCGCCCGGGGCTCGGCGGGTGGCCGAGCCCCGGGCTTCGATCCGGAGCGCTACAGGGCCGGGAACGCCATAGCGCGCGATCAACAAACTGAAGCAGTTCGAGAAGCCATCGCCACCCGCTACGGCAAGAGGCGGTACACCTTCGCAGGGTCCGTCACCGTCACTGTCCTGGCCGTCTGGCTTCGCTCCCTCAGCCCTCGCTGATTGCCCGGACGGGACTTAACGGGCGGGACTATGCGAATCGGTACTGGATTTTGTTGAACCCTCCGCCGGAGAACCCCGACACCGTCGACCAGGCGCCGTTGCTCACCCAGGGGCCGTTGTGCCATGAGCATGAGCCGGGGCGGCAGTACTCGGCTTCTATTCGATAGGACAGGCTCGTCCCGGTGCATGACACTTGGGCGTACGTCGTCCAGTCGGTGCCCTGAGTGCACTGGGTGTTAAGTGGGGCGTTCACCGTCCGGATACCGGTTGTGGAAGCGGAGGAGGCCGAGGCGGGTGCGACCAGTGACGCGGTTGCGATGAGCGCGGCGATCCCTAGGCCGAGGAAACGTCTTGACATAGATACATCTCCGTTCGTAAAAGGTTTTGCCAAGCCCCAGGAGCATAACCATGTGAAAGATTAGAAATACATTCTTGGCGGGCTTTTGGCGGTAAACATGTGGCTTTTGGCAGTAAACATACGATTGCGCGTTTCTCGTTTCCAGGGCTCCGAGGCCGCTTGATCCGCAAACGTGTAGGTTTCGAGTCTGGCTTCAGGCCGCGGCCTTGACAGTGGTCCACTTGACCGTGGTCCAGGAGAAGGCCGCAGTGCGGGGACGACTCAGGCACCGGCTTCTGGCGGTCCAATCTGTCCTGGCGGACCATCGCTCTGGACGACACCAACATCAAGCCGCTGAAGACGTGGCGCGCGACCGAGCGACGCGAGCGCCTGGCGGTCGGCGCCGACTGGATCGACATCGGGCTGATCTACACCGCCGAGAATGGGTCAGTGCTGCGGGAGGAGTACGTCTCCGAGCGGTTCGCGGCCATCGTGAAGGCCGCCGGGCTCCCACCGATCCGGTTCCACGACCTTCTTCATAGACGCCACATTCACAAATCTCGATATTGCGAATTAAAAGCGCCGGCGATCCTGGTTCCAGGAAGTTCCATGCGGGCCAACGAGGCCCGGTGACCCGCATGGAAATAATTCGAACGAATGAGAACCGTAACTCAGCCAGCACCCGTCCGCGCATCTCCGTCCGCGCATCTCTGTCGGCGCTCATCCCCGGCACAGTGGACCGTACGCCGGTGCCGGGACGCTACCCTCTTTGATTCCCATATAGCCGAGGGACCGCGCCTGTCCCTATGATCGTTCAATGTCCGATGGAAAGTGCACCCAGTGCGGCCATGAGGGGCTGGAGCCCGGTTTCATCTCCGACCCTCAAACGCATCGGCCGCAGCGGCCCGGCTTTGCAATCTGGGTAGAAGGTGAGCTGAAGCGGGGGTTTTTCGGCGGAGTCAAGCTGAGGGACCGTCCCAAATGGCAGGTGGAAGCCCATCGTTGTCCGAACTGCTCTCACCTGGAACTCTTCGCCAACCACCTCCTCCCCGACTACCGGCTGTAGCCGTCCTGCTCAGGCTCCAAGCACTTCAGCCGGGCCGCAACGGGGCACGCTGAGCCTGGTCCAGCGTCTTGACCCAATTCCCGCAACCGCCCTGCCTGATCATCCCAGTACGTCGTCACCAGCGCTGGGGTCCGAAGCGGTCGATGAATCGGCCCGTTCCGGCGTTCATGCCGTCGGTTGCGAGCGCGACGATCGCGTCGGTGCCCTCGGTCACGGTCTGGGTGCCGTGGTGCCCATTGAGGTCGGTCGCGGTGTAGCCGGGGTCGGCGGCGTTGACCCGGATGCCGGGCAGCGCCTTGGCGTACTGCGTCGTGAGCATCGTCACCGCGGCCTTCGAGGACGCGTACAGCGGCCCGATGACCTTCGACTCCACACGGTCCGGGTCGTGGGTCAGGGCGAACGATCCCATGCCGCTGCTCACGTTGATGATCGCCGGGCACTCCGACTGCCGCAGAAGGGGCAGGAAGGCGGTCGTCACGCGGACGATTCCCACGACGTTCGTCTGGAAGATCTCGACGGCATCGTCCCCGGTCAGCTCCTCGGCGGGCGCGTACCGGCCGAGGATCCCGGCGTTGTTGATCAGGACGTCGACACGACCCTCGTGCGCGTGGACGTCGGCCGCGGCTGCAGCGACGGACGCGTCGTCGGTGACGTCGATCTGCACAAAGCGTACGCCGAGCTTTTCGGCAGCCACCTGCCCGCGTCCGGGGTCGCGGGCGCCGAGAATAACGGCGTGGCCGAGGTCGGTGAGGCGACGGGCGGTCTCGAATCCGAGGCCCTTGTTGGCCCCGGTGATGAAGGTAATGGTCATGGACCAAGCGTCGGTGTGCCGGACGCGGACAACCAGGGAGAGCTCGCCGGTAGGACCGGCAGTACCACCTTGGCGCCTCGCCGTCGGCGCAGAATAGGCGCATGACCACAGACGAGACGAGTCTGGGCGCGACGATCCGCGCCTGGCGCGACCGGCTCTCCCCTGCGGCGGTCGGTCTGCCCGCCGGGCGGGTGCGCCGTGCCGCCGGGCTGCGTCGAGAGGAGCTCGCCGACCTCGCGGGTGTCTCGGTGGATTACGTCGTGCGACTGGAGCAGGGTCGGGCGACCACGCCGTCTGCGCAGGTCGCTGCCGCGCTGGCGCGGGCGTTGCAGCTCAGCCGGGCAGAGCGCGACCATCTCTACCGGCTCGCCGGGCTGCAGCCGCCCCGGGACGGCCTGATCAGCGACCACATCCCGCCCGGGATGCAGCGTGTGCTCACCCGGCTCGGCGACGCACCGGTCGCCGTGTTCGCCGCCGACTGGCGGCTGGTGTGGTGGAACCGCAGTTGGGCGGCGCTCCTCGGCTCCCCCTCCGTGGTCGCGCCAGAGGAGCGGAGTCTGGTGCGCGCGCGTTTTCCGGTGGCATCAGATCGCAGGATGATCGCGGCATGGCCCGTCGTCGCGGAGAACGCGGAGGCGTCCGACCGGGCCATCGTCGCCGACCTGCGCCGTGCGTCCGCCCGATACCCCGAAGACGCGCGGCTGAGCGAGCTGATCCGCCGCACGCTGGACGGCAACCCGCGCTTCGCCCAACTGTGGCACTCCGGCGCCGTCGGCAGCCACGCGGAGGATCGCAAGACGATCCGGCATCCGACGGTCGGCGAGATCACCGTCGACTGCGACGTGCTCGCCGACTCGGACACCGACCTGAAGATCGTCATTTACACGGCCGCCCCCGGCAGCGAAGACGAGACCAAACTCGACCTCACCCGCGTCGCCGGCGTGACGACCGCGGCACCGGACCAGACCTAGACGGCGTCTGCAGTACCGGTACGGGCACTTGGCTACTGGAAGCCTCTCAGAGATCAAAGAAGGCCCTCTGAAGTGCGGAGGCTCGGGGATTTGAACCCCGGATGGGCGGTAACCCCAAACCGCATTAGCAGCTCGGAGCACCACCGTTCAGGACAGTCCAACCTGGATCAACGCCCCTCGACGGCCTTCCTGGAACGGGTTGGTACGACGGTGAACTGCAACCCGAGCTGCAACCCGGTCCACACTCCGATCACATGCCCACCGCCGATGGCTTTACAGCGCGTGACCGTTGCGGCCGAGAGATGGCCTTCCACCTCCGGCATGACCGTGTCTCGCCGCCATGAGATTCATGATCATTACATGTATATCGCACGGCGACACTCGGTCAACACAGATCACGGTTGGCCGCCGATTCCCGGTTGCACGCCGAAAGGGTTGTCGATGGCATATCGCCAGCGCCCATCTTGCCCGCGTCGGGCGACATCAGTGGCTGTGCCCTCGATGCGCACAGGGCGGCCATCGCGGTCTGTGCCGTCTATGAGCCAGTCGACGATCAGCAGGGCAATGTCGCCCGTGGTGTAGACGTGCCGCGGCCGAACAGTGATCGGCAGCCCAAGATGCAAGAATTGGCCATTGGCGGCGTGGGCCTCCTGCCCGGTCAGCGGTGAGCCCGGCTCCGGGACGAACACCGCCCCGCTCTCATAAACTTCCGCCACCGCCTCCACATCCCCGGTGTTGAACCGCTCGGCGAACACCATGGGCACGTCCTCGGGACGTTCGGCAAGCTGCCGCATCATCGATTCATGTCCTTCCAGCAGGTAGACATCAGTCAGATGCGGCAACGCTAGGAGGCGTCCTCGTGACTCACCAAACAGTTGGTTACCCAGCCCGGCCAGGCCTGCCCGACGACCCTCGCGCAAACGTCACCGAACCCACCCCCTCCTGTCCAGTGGAGATCACCCTCGCGGCCCTGCATGGTCGCTGGACAACCCTGGTGATCCGCGAATTCCTGAAAAGCGACCGCACCTTCACCGAACTCCGCCATGCCCTGCCCGAACTGTCGGACAAAGTCCTGTCCGATCGATTGGCGCATCTGACAGAAGCCGGTGTGCTCGATCGTCGCCGCCAGTCTGGCTGGCCACCCCGGGTCCACTACACACTCACCTCACACGGGCGCCGCCTCGGCCCTGTCCTCCAAGCACTATGGGACTGGGGCGCACAGCACCAGCCACCCCCTTCGACCGAAACCCGATAGCCTCGCCCCCCGCGACATCGCCGAAAGCGTCCCCTCCAACGATCTACGGCCACACGGCCTAGCTCGTACGCATACGGTGATCAGCCACGTTGATCGGTGGGCCAGGGCTGAGAGCCGGGGAGCGCTGGGAGGATCACGACCTCGTGTTCGCCACCCGGTACGGCGGGCCGATCGAGCGGACCGAGGACTGGAAGGTGTGGAAGACGATCCTGCGGCAGGCCGGGCGGGACGTCCAGGTGCACGACGCCCGCCACACGGCCGCGACGCTCCTCATCGAGCAGGGCGTGAACATCCGCGTCGTTCAGGAGGTGCTCGGCCACACCCGGGTCACCACGACCGAGCGTTATGCCCACGTCTCCACACCGCTGATGCGCGCCGCTGGAGAGCGGCCGGCCTCGGCGCTCTGGGGAAAACCTTGAGCGTTGCAACTGGAGATGCAACTACGACGCCTTCGGAGACCAAAAAGGCCCTCTCCCAAGATCTGGAAGAGGGCCTCTCATCTGCGGAGGCTCGGGGATTTGAACCCCGGATGGGCGGTAAACCCAAACCGCATTAGCAGTCTCCTAGAGGCGTCCGTTGGCTGTTTACGGCTGTGTTTGGCACTCCTTGATTGTGCAGCTCAGCGACCACATGAAGTGTTGGTAGCCGTTGGCTGTCGTCGGCAGCCAACGGTGCCGTTGTGCTCACTTCGTGCTCACCGAATCAGCCCAACGCGCGGCCTCCGAGAGGACCCTGATGAACCCCAGCCCCCGCGCCAAGCGGGTTACCGAACCTGCCGAATTGGCGGCCAACCTCTCCCGGTTCTTCCGCCGGATGGAGGATCACGCCGCCGACGACCCCGCGAACCTCGTTCTCCTCGACGAGCTGACCGAGGCCCTCCGCCAGACCAAGCTCCGCGCCATCGCTCGCGCGGCCTCGGCCGCTCGCGAGGGTGGCGACTACTCGATCAACCACATCGCCGGAATCCTCGGGATCCGCAAGCAGTCGCTGCACGAGTTGATGCGCAAGGGCCAGGCCCTCCTGGAGGCTCAGCGCGTTCGACTCGGCGTCGTCGTCCTGCGGGACCGGCGCCGGGCTCGGCTGGCCGAGGTCGGTGTGCCTGAGCGTACGACCGAGCGGCGCGCGGTCTGATCCTAGAAACCGAAACCCCGCGTCCCATTCCGGGGCGCGGGGCTACTACCGTGTGTTTTCCGGGATTCGGCCCTCTTTTGCAGGACGATATAGGCAAAATCACCGATGCCGAAACAAGCCTGGCGAACTACCGTTTGCGATGCGGATACCTCGTGGCGAGGGGGCGAACGAGTCGCGCAGCCGGAACACGTCCCAGGCGCCCCGGCCGCGGACTCGTCGTCCGCCCTCGATCAGAGGTCCCCGCGACGGATGCCCGCCAGGAAGTCGCTCCATGCGGCCGGGGAGAAGGCCAGCGCGGGGCCAGAGGGATCCTTGCTGTCGCGGACGGCGACCAGGCCCGGCAGGTTCGTCGCCACCTCAACACAGTCGTTGCCGCTGCCGCTCAGGCTGGACTTGCGAAACTTAGCGCCGGTCAGGTCAGGAGAGATCATGATTACTCCTCACCGCGGCGATGAGCGCCGCGGACTCCTTGGGGGACAGCGCCTTATCGGCCAGGCGCTCGAACGTCAGCATAAAACGCCTGACCTGGTCAGCCGCTTCGACGTACACCTCTCCGGCTGGCCCTTCCACGTAGCCGACATCCGGGTCCTCCTCAAAGCTCATGAGGGAGAACGCGCCTTCCAGGCCAACCGCGATGTCAGCTTGGATGGGCAAGATCTGAATCGTGATGTTGGACCAGTCCACAACCTGGAGGATGTCGGCGAGCTGGCGGGCCATCACCTTGGGTCCGCCCACGAGCCGCCGAAGCGCGTTCTCGTCGATCAGCGCATGTAGCTTCGGTGCCGACGCGCCGAGCAGCCTGACCTTGCGGGTCATCCGAGCGTCCACACGCCGATCGACCTCGGAAGCGCTGAGATCCGGCCGCCCCGACCGGATGATCTCCCGGGCGTAGTCTTCGCTCTGGAGCAGGCCCGGGATCAGCAGCGGCTCCCACTTGCGGATAACTGTGGCCTCTGCTTCCAGCGCGATGTAGGAGCCGGTGAACACATCGCTGTAGGCGGTCCACCAACCACGCCGCCCGGCATCTCTGGCGAGCTGGACCAGACTGGCCCGCGTCGCGGAGTCGGCGCCGAACAGGTCGCAAGCAGCAACCAGGTCGGCCTCAGACAGCATGATCCTGCCGCCCTCGATGCGGTGTGCCTTGCTGGCCGACCAGCCGAGTCGCCGGGCTGTCTCGGCCACCGAAAGGCCTGCCCGCTCCCGAAGTTGCCGCAGCTCACGGCCCAGGCGACGGTGCCGGACGGTGGGGGACTTCATTGGCATGACGGCATTCTCCCGTCACTTCGCCGAAAATTCCATGTGCGAGACGCCTTGCATGCGTGCCACTCGCACGCGCATGATGGGGCGACACCACTGCGAGTGAGGCCATCATGACAGGAGTGACCGGGTCAGCCGTCCCGAACGGCGTTTCAGTCACCGTCATGGCTCAGTCGTCGACAGGCTGCCACTCGTCCTTGGGGCGAACGAAGGTGCCGACACCTACTTCTCCCCGCACGAAGCCCTCTCTTTCCAGCCGGGCTATCGCTTTGCGAATGGTGTTGCGGGCCAGGTCAGGCCACTGCTGTTCCAGTTGGCTGAGACTCGGGATCGGGAAGCCGGTCTTATATGTGCCGGCCTCCAACTCCTCTCGCAAAATGTCGTACACCTGCTTCCAGCGGGCTCTATCCAGCCGCCAGCCAGCCCCCGACTCTTGTGATCCACTCACACGGCAGACCGTAGAGGTCTGCTGCCTCGCCCACTCGGGTGACATAGGGCAAGGCACCCGCGCCCCTACCGTGGCAGGGCAGGACACACTAGCCCTCCTACCAGCAGATTTATAAAAGAAGCGGGTCTGCCCGGCGCTTGCGACGACCGGACAGACCCTTGATCAGGAAGCGAATCCTGAACCATGAGCAAGCCTAGTGCTCCGGTCCTCGACCGGAACACGACGATCCAGGACGGCTGCGGCTGCTTCGCCGACGCCGCCCCCATGCCCATGGGCTGCGCCCTATGCGGCCACGCCCCCTACGCGCACGGCTGCCCCGGCCAGAGCGCGGACCACGACTACGTCCAGCCGTCCAGCGCGCTGATGAACGCCCGCCTGGAGGCCCGCCGCGCCACCGGTCCGCAGCTCCTGCCCACCGTCGAGCCGCCCGCCGACGTGACCCCCAGCGAGGTCATCCCCCTGGTGCCCGCGCAGCGCCGCCCCGAGCCCGAACCGCCCGCGAATGCTCCGGCCCCACCCGCCGTACAGCCCGCTCGGCCGCCGCTGCCCAAGCGGGTCCGCCGCCCCTTCCCCCGGCCCGGAGTACGGCCCGCAGCTACCAGGCCGCCCCTGCGCGACGACGGCCGATACCCCGCGCCCGGTGGCATCCGCGCGAGTACTCACCGCCCCGGCGAGGCCGGAGCCTCTCCGCCGATGCCCCGGCCGCCCGAGCCGTACGGCGCGCCCCAGAGGCTTCTCCCCCACCACATAAATCGGACCCGCCCGACGGTTGCATCGTCGGAACGGGTCCTTGATCGGAAGAAGGTCCGATCCATGGAGAATGGTACGTCCCCTACCCCCACCGAGACGATCCCGGGCTGGCGTGTGATCGTCAGCGACGCCGGGCGCTACTGGGCCAGCCGAGAGCGCCCCTTCCCGCCCAGCGCGACGCGGGGGCCGCTCGATGCCCCGCCGTTTCGCACCGTGGACGCCGACACCTTCGACGAGCTGCTCGACGAGGTCCACCGCCAGGAGCAGCTGGCGGAACGAGCCACGAGGAAGACCGGGCAGGTGACCTCGTGATCGGGCGGCGCCCGTCCCGCACGCCGGGGCGCCACCGCGACGGCCAGCCCCACACCGTCGTTCACCAGCGGGTGTGGGACGGCCCGGCCCGCGCCGAGGCCGACCGGCTGGACCGCACGTGGCCGGACTGGACCGTGCTCTACAGCCTGGGCAACCGCCGCTTCTACGCCGTGGCGAGCTGGCCGAGCTCCGAGCCGGTGCTGGTCGAGGACGAGACGGCCACGGGCCTGGAGACCCGGATGTACGAGGCGGAGATGGCCAGGATCGCCCGGCGCGAGGCGCCCGCGACCGTCCCGGCATCTCCGCCTCCCTCAGACAGGCGCGGCGGCGCACGTTCCCAGGCGCCCGCCGCCGCGCCGCAGCACCCCTACCCCTCCCGCCGGTCCCATCGGAGGGCCGCATGACAACACCGGAGCACAAGGAACAGCTCACCGAACTACGGCAGGCACACCCCGGCTGGTTCGTCTCCTACGACTCGGGCACCCGGGTCTGGAGCGCCTTCTCCCGCCGCATCCCCGACCGGCGGGAAAGAGAGGCGGGCATCGACTTTTTGATCAAAGAGCCCTCCGCCCAGCGCATGAACGAAGAGCTGGCCCGGCAGGCGGAGATCCTGGCCGCCCTGCCCGATCCGCCCGCCCGGCCCGCCCTACCCCGCACCTTCCCGCGGCCCTGAAGCCGGTACGGCGGGCGGAGAACATCCCCTCTCCGCCCGCCGGACCACCCCGCGTGCGGCCCGAGAAGAAGGGGCTCGGGTCGCACACCCACGCGGTTCCCGATGGATCGGGGAAGGGGAACCGCTCCGCGCCGGTCACCATGCCCCCGTGACCGGCGCCCCGGTGCCCGGCCAGACAGCCCCCGCCTGGCCGGGCACCACCCACACCCACACGGTCATCGATAGGAGCCCAAGCCCCGTGCTCGACTCCCCGCTCTTCACGCTGTACGCCGTCGGCGCGTTCATCGGGTTCGCCGCATTCACAATCAAGGCTGCCGCCACCCCGCACATCACCAGGTACTACTTCGAACAGGAAGTGCCTAAAGCCGCCGGGTCGCCGTGGGCTGGGTTCTTCGCTGGCTTGATCATGATGAGCGCGCTGTGGCCGATCGGCCTGCTGATCCTGGTCACTCAGCGGTGGTGGGCGCCGAAGTTCCAGAAGCACATGGAGGACCAGCAGGAGAACCGTGGCTGACCTCCCGTCCGCGATCTGCATCTACGGCGCCCTCGTGGTCGACTTAGCCCCATGGACCGTAGCTCAGGCCCGTGCCCTCGATCTCAGTCCTCGGCCGTTGTTCACCGCCGCCGTCATCGGATGCGTCCTTCTATGGCCGCTGACCATGCTGCTGGCCATCAACCTCATCCGGCGGCGGTGTGGCTGGTGACCACCCTGCTGATATGCACCCTCAGGGAGTGATCATGACTGACCGCGACCTCGAGGTGATTGCCTTGCTGGGCAGCATCTATCCGGCCTGGCGCTTCCAGGTGGCCGACGCCCCGGGCGTTGCCCGGTGGTGGGCGCACCTCTACCGGCCGGTCACCACCACCGAGCACGCCGCCGGAGCGCGGACCTCCGTCGGCCGCAGCACGCCGGAACGGCTGGCCACCGCCCTCAGTCGGCACGTCGAGATCCTCGACCGGACGCGCCGGTAACCCCTGATCCCCGGACGGCTCGTGCCGACACGCTCCGCGAGCCGTCCGGCTACTTCCTCACCACCCCACCCGGAGATCCCCCATGGCCACCATCATGATCACTGGCGCTGACGGCACCTTCACCATCGACGGCACCGCCGAACGGCTGCTCACCCCGGCCGAGGTCGCGCGCATGTTCCGGGTCGATCCGAGGACCGTCACCCGGTGGGCGAGAGAGGGCAGGCTCATCTCCACGCGCACCCCAAGCGGTCAACACCGCTTTCGTGAAGGAGAGGTCCTCACACTGCGCGGCGATCAGGCAGACACCGGCGGATGAGAACGAACCCCTGAAGACGGGAGCCGAGCCATCACCTGGCGTAGCTCCGCGAACGACTGCGCTCCGAACCCGCTGATGAGGTTGAGCTCCTGATCGTCCCATTCGAGCAGCTCGCCGACGGTGTAAATACGCGCCCGGAGCAGCGTGTGCCGAGTGCGGGTGGAGAGGTCGAGCCGGTCGATCGGCAGTTCTTGATGCATGGCGCCTATGACGCGCCATAGAGCGAGGCGGATCACGTGCATCTCCTGGAGGCAGCCCGCATCGAACGCCGTCGCTCCCCTCGCCAGGACGTCGACCGCTTGCGGGTGACCAGAATGCACATATGTTGCGACCGATTACAAGGCGTGCAAGGCGAAAGCGGCCCTGATCCTCCGAAGAGGATCAGGGCCGCGCTGCGCCCGAGGCAGGTCTACGACAGAGGCCGAGGCCTGGTGCGGCGGTCCGGGTTTGATTTCACCCCAGACCGCCACACTGGTGTTACCTCAAAGGAGTGAGCACTCTCCGTAACTTCATTATTACATACAGTCATGTGACGATGAGGTGTCGGTAACTCCTAGCCAAAGGAGCATCATGAGTACCTCGCGCACCATGCCGAACCTGTCCGTCCCGGTCGAGCGCACCATCACCGGAACCGCAGCAAGCAACCCCGCCGGTGTCACCCCGTCGTTCGGCGGAGTTGCCGACATCCCCGGCATAGGAAAGGTCCCACTCCCCTTTGCCGGTGACGACGACAACTGATCGCATGCCGCAAATCGGCCCCGCCGTTCTTCAGAGCGGCGGGGCTTTCAGATGAGATCTCGCCCGATTACGACAGAGGGCGTCCCGCCTCGACAGCACGGACCGTACGCGCGTCCTGGTAGACGGGTTGCTTGCTCGACCACAGCAGGAGCTGGCCGAGCCACGGATACCGGCGCTCCGCCCACCGAGCCACCACGTAGTAGACAACCTGAGCGACCACCACCACGGCGCCGGAGACCGCCACCGTGGCGGACTCAGACAGGTCCGCAGGGACGACGACGCCGACCGCGGCCCCGGCGCCGACCAGACCGCCGACGGCCTTGGACGCAACGGTGCGGGCGATCGAGGTGGCGATGTTGGACAGGGACATGGTGCTACCTCCGTTGGAGGAATGGGCCGCGCTTCCAAGCACGGCCACGTCTGTTGGGACTAAACGAATCGACTGGGTACCCCCAAGCGGCACAATTGCGCGCTTTACGCTGACAGGTGGCTGTTGTGTCGTTACGGTCAGCGCATGGGGCTCATCGAGGCAGGCGCCTGGGGTATCGCCGGAGGGCTCGCCGCCGGATTACTCACGCTGATGGTCGCCGTCACCGAGGCCAGATTTCGCTGGCCATGGAAAGAGCGCGAACAGGTATGGGGTCACATGTTCGTGATCGGTGGCGGCATGGTGCTCGGCGCCCTCGTAGCCGGTGCCGCACATGGGCAGATGAGCGGAGCCTGGCCAGCGTTCATCATGGGAGTTGGCGCACCCTCGATCGTGCGAGGGCTTCTATCACGCATTGAGGTGAATGAAACTAAGGACGAAGAACCCACTCCAAGGGTGACGGCAAAAGCGGACGTACTTTCGAAAACGCTAAAGACGAGCCAGCCTGCTGACGTGACCGTTGGAGGTGATGCTGGTGAAGGCACGAGCTGAGAGCTTGCTGGGGCGGCTTGCCCTTGCCGCCCGCCCTGGGCGTCCGTGGTTGCGAGTGACTGTCTCCCCTCGACTGGCACGCGCACTGATCGCGGCAGGAGCCCAGAAGGGCATCGACAGCATGAGAATCGACTTCCCGGTCGAGCCCTCACCGTCGCCAATCAAGCAACAGACGGCAACCAGCACACCCGAAACCGAGCAGGAATCAGCAGAGGTCGTGAACCCGCTCATGCGAGCACAGGCTGACAGGTCTGTTTCTGGAATTACCGAACCCTCGACTCAAATTCAGATCACTGCCCTCGCGCGCGCCCGCACCCACGGCTTGGACCTCATCGAGGTCCTGCTCCGCGCCCGCGACCACGCCCACGACCACGACCACGCCCGACACCTCGACCTCGACCTCGCCCGACACCTCGACCTCGACCAGGTCGAAAATCTCGCCCTTGACCTCACCCGCGACCACACCCTCGCCTTCAACCTCGACCTCGACCTCGACCTCGACCTCGACCTCGACAAGGTCCGAAATCTCGCCCTTGACCTCACCCGCGACCTCGACCTCGCCTTCAGCCTCGCCCGCGCCCACGACCGCGCCCGCGACCTCGACCTCGACCTCGACCTCGACCGCAACCTCAACCGCGCCCGCACCCGCGCCCGCTCCCTCGTTTTCAACCGCGCCTTCGACCGCGCCCCCACCCGCGTTTTCAACCGCGACCTCGCTCACAACCTCGACCTCGCCCACGACCTCGCCCGCGACCTCGACCGCCTTCTCAACCACGACCTCGTTCTCAACCGCGACCGCGCTCACGACCTCGACCGCGCCCGCGACCGCGCCCGCACCCTCGCCCGCGCCCTCAACCTCGCCCTCAAGCTTGCCCTCAACCTCGCCCTCGACCGCGCCCGCGACCTCGAGCGCGCTCTCGCTGAGATTGTTGTCGATGCATCGGACGCCGATTTGTCTACGTTGGAAGTACGCGATCTAGATCTGATCGTTGGCCTGGTGTGGTCGCGAGGGACAATCTGGCCTGCCGACCTTGCCGAGCAGGTATTGGCTCGATCGCGTGAGATCCGCCCTGGGGTGTATCAGATTCTCGGCGGCAACGAGAGAGAGGATGCCGATCTCGTCAGGGCATGAACCGTTCCATGGTCTGCTCGGACAGGTCCACGGGAACGACCACGCCAACCGCCGCCCCGGCACCGACCAGGCCACCGACGGCCTTGGACGCGACAGTGCGCGCCAGCGAGATGAGCACGTTGGACATGCCCCCTCCTTCGAGGATCAGGCGTAGCAGTGCAGGATGCCCTTGAAGGCAGAGGCGACTTCGAGCGTGACCGTGTTCGCGGAGGAGTGCCGGATCGTCACCCGGCCCCGGTTGGCCGCGCTGAGCTTGAGGTGGCCGCCGAGGTTGGCCTCCACGCGGCCGTCGGCGTCGGCGTGGACGGTCATGAGACGGCCGGTCGGCCATGCCACGTCCACCAGCGTCCCCTCGGCCAGGTGCCGGGTGAACCCGATCTCAACCGCCTCGCCGGGCGTCAGGCCGCGCAGCGCGACGAACGCCACCAGGTCGGCCCACACGTCGGCGTCCGGCGCGATCGACTGGCCACCGGCCGGGTGCCAGCCCGCGCTGTCCCGGTACTCCGCGGTCCACCACGGCTGATAGTCCCGGGCCGACGGAACGACGACCTCGTCCTCCAGGCCGAGCGACACGACTTCAGGCACTTCTTCCTCCTCGGGTGGTTCGACGGGCGGGGTGGTCGTGGCTGGGCGCGGCGCTCCGGCCTGGACCCAGGCGTAGAGCGGCTCGCCAGGGCAATCGGTCGAGTAGCCGTCCCGGTGCCCCTTGATCTCGGCCCCCGCGCCACCCTCAGCGCGCAGCCACTCGATGGCGTCGCGGATGCCGTGCAGCATGTTGGGCGTCGGCATGACGACGCCGGAGGTGCCGACCAGGCCAAGCACGGCGTAGTGATCGCTGTTGAGCCCGGGGCCGTTGGCGGCGGGCAGGTGGTGCAGGCCCCTGCCCTCGAACACCTTCCGATGCGGACAGACGACAGCCGAGTAACCGATGTCGATCCACCCGTTGCCGTCCATGTGGCCGTTCTGGATCCCGCGCACCGCGGCGATGCACCGGCTGTGGTCGCCGAGGATCGCCAGGTCCACGTGGCCCCCGGTGTAGTGAACCTTCACACCCCGGGTCGAGGTGAGCCTGCCGTAGGAGCCGCGCGGCGCGTGGGCGCCCCACTGGGCACGGGTCACGAGGTCGATGGCCATTCAGCCTCCTTTGATTGCAGCGATGATGGCGGCCGTCCCGGTGAGCAGGGTGGCGATGCTCGCGATGGGCAAGGCGTACCGCCAGCGCTCGATACTGCGGATGCGCGTCTCGTGATCGGCCACGTCGGACGCGACGCCGGTCCGCTCCATCTCCCGTAGGCGTGCCTCATGGTCGTCGAGTCGGGTCCGGTCGGTCGTGGTCTGCACCACCAGGACGTCGAGCTTCGCTTCGATGCGGGCCAGCCGGTCGGTGTCTTCGCTCACGACGCCTCGTAGGTGCCGTTGATGTGCAGGCGGTCGCTGGTCGCCCAGGTGAACGGGACGGTAGAGGAGGTGCCTGTGTTGCCGCCCGCGCCGAAGAGCACCCTGAACACACCGGCCGACGTGACACCAGAGGTGAGCCAGGCCGACCCCGGGTAGCGGGCGCTCGCGCTGAAGTCATCGGCGAACGCCGCCGCGCTCTGCACGGCCGCCGCCGCCACCGGAAGGTTGAACGACCAGGTGCCGGAGCCGTACGTCGTGGTGCTGCCCATGACGACCGCGATCCTGAAATGAACGGTTTTGCCGACCTGGAGGTAGGCGCCCGCCAACGTGCCGTTGCCTACGCCCGGGTTGCCGCTGCTGCCGGTCCAGGTGGGCGTGAAGCTGTTCCATGAGGCGTACAGGTCCGTGAACTGCTGGTAGACCTGTGCATCCCAGAAGCTTTTGTCGATCAACTGCCCGGCGGATGGGCTGACCGGGGTAACCGCCACAAGGACCTCCTACAGAGCGACGCGGGTAGTGAGACCCAGCTCGGAATGACCGACCGTGCCGAGCTGCCATACCTGGCTGGTCGCGGCGGGCGAGGTGTTGAAGCTGATCGTGTGCAAGGTCAGCGAGATCGTCTCGTCGTAGCCCTCGACGTGCAGATCAGCCGACGAGGACGGAGACGGCACGGGCAGCCCGGTCAGGCTGATCACGTCCGACAGGTCCAGCCCGAGGAGCGTGGTGTAGGAGGGCCTGGTGCTCGCGGCCACCGTCACCTGCGTGATCCGCGGCGGCGGGTCGGCGCCCCGGTAGACCGCCCACTGCGCGGCGGCCAAGGCGTCGTCGTCGGACGCCCACGGTTGGCTGGTGCCGCCGTCGTAGGTGCCGTACTCGGCAATCGAGGCCGCGTTGGTGACCCGCTGGTCAGCGCCGCCGTCCCGTTTATTCGTGACGTCGTTGACCAGCGGCTGATCGTCATCCGACCACGTCAGGTCGTCCCAGAGATCCGACGCCGTCAGCGTCACCGACGAGGTCTTGTTGTAGCGCCAGGACCGGCACTCGAAGACCACGCCCTCGACGGCGCGAGCGCCGTACACCAGACCCGCCTCGACTCCGGCGACGTCGCGCAGTGCCTGGACTGGGTCCTTTCCCCCGGCGGCCTGCGGGTCGATCTGCGTGGGCGAGGTGCCCAGCGTCGTGCCGGTGATGCCCAGCAGGCGGCACAGCCTTGTGAAGCGGCTGGTGGTGGACTCGGTCAGGCCTGATCCCGCTGACCAGACGTTGGACCAGTCCGGCATGGTGGCGGTCCGCTTGAAGAACAGATGCGACAGGACGCCGTCGAACATCGAGGCGAACCCGCTGCCCGCGTCCCGGAACCCTCCCGCTGACAGCCGGTCGTACAGATCGGTGTGGATCGCCGATCCGTAGCTCAGCGCGGCCCCGGCCGTCGTGTCGTCGATCCGCGGGGTCGCGTTGCCTGCCGCGGTGATGAGCAGGGCGACCAGGTGATTCTTCCCATCCGCCAGCGCGGTCGGCAGGATGGCGTTGAAGCCTCCCGCAAGGTAGTCGCCGCCGTTGACTGCGGTCAGCCGGAGCGTGCCGTCAGTGTCCACTCCGGCCGACAGGTTGGCTCCAGCCGCGCCTGCGGCTCGCGTCTGCGCGACCAGGAAGTCCCTGCCCGGGGTCGAGGTCTGGAGCCAGCAGCCCATCACGAACGAGCCCGCGGCCGGGCTGTCGAGGTTCACCCGCAGCCCCTTGCCCTGGCTACTGGAGAACGGTGCGAACTGCGGGGCGCTCAGGTCGTCGGGGTCGGGGCCGTCAGCCGCGCCGAAGGTGACCGAGCCGCCCGCGCCGGCGACCTGGTAGACCCGCATAGACGACTGGCCTTTGCCGGAGGTGTCGCCGCCGCTGGTCGCGCCGGACGGCTCGCCGAGGGTGTAGTAGGCATCCGGCGCCAGGTAGAGGAACTCTTCCTCCAGCAGCGACCTCATCGGCTCGTTGCCGCCGAGGCGCTTCATGATGTCGGTCGCGGTGATGCTGCTCAGGGCCAGGCCGGGACCGTTCAACCAGCTCACCGGCCACTCGTTGACCCGGCCCGTGAACCGCGTCGAGATCGTCGCGTCGCTGCTGCTGTAGGTGGTCGCCGAGCTGCCGCGCTCGACCTGGACGGCGTCCACCCACACCTGCTGTCCCGACGTCGGCGAGCTGGCCGGGGTGACCTGGAGAACCTGCCAGGTGTCGGTGGCGGTGAAGGTGTAGGTGATCCGCGTGAACGTGTTCGTGACCGCGCTGGCCGTACCGGTCGCGATCCCGGAGACGCCGAGCCGTACGGCCGGACTGCCACCGGAGGGCACGTACACGTAGGCGCTGAGGGTGTAGACCTCGCCGATCTCGAAGCCGTACACCGTGGTCTGCGCGGCGGGGCCGGTGCCGCCGGTGCCCCACGTGACAAGCATGCTCGCCGTGCCGGACTGGGCGCGGGTGGTCGAGCGGGCCAGTACCGGCGCCACCGTACCCGCCGCACTCCATCCCGCGACGTCGACCTCGAACGAACTGTTGGTCAGCATGTTCTTGGTCCAGGCGATCAGCCGACAACGGATCGGACGGCCTTTGCGCACGTTCGGGTAGTAGGTGCCCGAGGCCAAGCCCGGCGTGAAACGACCGTCGTTGTGTAGCGTCAACGCCATGGTGCCGGGCTGGATCTCGCCCTGCTCGTCACCTCGCCCCCTGGTGATGTGGATACCGGACTCATCCCGTACGTACCGGGTGACGTCGGTCCACACTCCGCTGTTTGGCCAGTCGACCTCGACGATCGGGGCGTGCGGCACCGGCACCTCCTACAGGTTCAGGGCCACGCGGCCGTTGGTCCGCACGAGCGTGCGCAGCGTCTTCTCCACAGTGCGAGCGGTGCCGATTGGGTCGATCGCTCCCTGCACGGTCACGTTGATGATCGTGCAGCCGCCCATCCCGAAGTCTGCGGCGACCTGCCGCACCAGTCCGGCCGCGCGGGTCCGCATCGCCGGGTCATACGGGATGTACGCTTCCGGCCCGTTGCCCTCACCGAACAGGACGGTCGGCCTCGTCGCCACCCCGGGGCCGGGTCGCCAGCCACCCGAGGCGTAGCGCATGATGCCGCCCGAGGCGAACAGGTGTGCCTGCTGGTTGGCGGCGGCGATTTCCTCCTCTGACAGGCCTGTGTACGCCACCATCGCCGAGACCGTCTTGGCACCGTGCCGGAGCGCATCCTTGATCTTGAGGACGGCCGGGAGCTGGTCGAGCTGCGCCTGTTGCCTGCCCGCCGTGACGACCTGCTTGTTCAGCGCCGCGAGCTTCGTCTTGCTCAGCTTCACCGCGTCGGCGGCCATCTTCTCTGCCTCTGGGCCACCAGCGGCCAGCAGCGCCTGGGCCAAGTCGCCGAACCCCATGTCGGCCAGGCGGGTGACGTTCTTGATGAACGCGCCCGTGTTCTTGATTCCCAGGGCGAGACCGGCCTGGAGCTGCTGCGACGGAGTGAGCCGGGTCTTCTGGTAGTTCGCTTCCGTCTTGGTCAGCTTGTCCGTGGCGGCCTTCAGGTCTCGTCTCTCCTTGGCCACGCGCGCCTCGTCGTCGGCGATCGTCCGTGCCGACCGGTGGCGTCTGCGGTCCTCGGCCAGCTTCCTCTCCGCCTTGCGCAGCGCCTCCACCGCGTCCCTGCGAGCGTTCGTGGCCTTGGTGACGTCCTCCTTCGTCGCCGTCGTGCCCATGAACCGGGACACGAACTCACTGATCGGCACGCTCGCCGAGCCGACCGCGCCCCCCGAGGCGTACCCGACCAGACCGCCCTGGGCGAAGCGACCCGCGTTGATGGCCTCCAGCAGCTCCCGATGCCGAGCCGTGCTTTTCGCGTTGACGACGTACTCACCATTGGAGGCGAGGATCGGCACCGAGTCCGACGTCCCGGTACCCGGCCCGCGGACCATGCCGCCCGCAGCGTGCCCGGTCGCCGAGCGCAGCGCCGCTCTGGAGAGGTCCGACTGGTATTCGGTCTTCACGAAGACGGTGATCGTCTTGCCGTGCAGGCTGTTGACCCGCCCCTGAACGCCAGACACAGCGGCGTTGGCCTGCGATGGGTCGGCCTTGAGCTTGATCGACTTGTCCCGCAGCTTGGCCACGGACCCGCCGAAGGAGTCAGCCATGTGCTTGGCCGCAGCCGCCTGCCCCCCGCTGATCTTGAAGGATGAGGCCAGCGCCCGGATCTGCGCCTGCGCCGACTTGCTGTTGCCCGCGAGCTGATACAGCGCCGGAAGCTGCTGGAGGAAGGCGGTCCGTGCCGCGTCGCTGTCCTGGCGCAAAGTGCCCTGGGCGGTGGCCGTGTTGACCACACTGTGCAGGAGGCTGGCGAAGGCGTCACGAGCCTCTAGGGCAGCGGTGCCGGTCAGGCCGAGGGCACCGTGAGACTTCTGGATCGCGGCGGTCGCCGACTGAAAGGCCCGCTCCAGCTCGGTCTGCGCCTCGAACGCGGCGATCGACGGATCGAACGTCCCTTGCAATGCCGCCTTCAGCTCGGCCAGGGCGTCGGTGGCCTCCTCAGCGGCAGCGGTGATCTTGCCTGTCGCGCCGGCTACCTCGTTCGCTGGCCCGGTGGCGGTCTTCAGGGCCTCGCCGTACTGCGGGAACAGGGTCGCGAACTGGCTGACATCGGCGCCCGCGTCCTTGGCCTGCTGTTGCAGGTAGGCGAACGCCTGCTGCGCCTGCTGCGCGTTGCCGCTGGCCACCATCTGTGCCAGCACGGCGTCCATCTGCTTGAACTTGTCGGTGAAACCAGTGATCGTCGAGGTGAACCCAGGCAAGATCGAGGTGATCGAGCTGAGCGGGTGCTCCCAATAGGTTTCCCAGAAAGACGGGTTGAGGGTCTCGCGGGTCGCCTCGCCGAACCGGCGGGCGGCGTCTTCCCCCTCAGCGAAGACCCCGCCCCACTGGTCACCCAGGTCGCCCATGAACCGGCCGGTCTCCGCCAGGCGCTTCAGGGACCGGGTCAGGTCGTCGGCGCTCGCCGAGCTGCCGCGCAGCCAGTCCGTGGCCGCCCCGGCGCCCTCACTGGCGATGAACGCCCCAGCGGCGATCGCGACCCCCTTGCCGACCCCGAGCAATTTGCCCTTCGTAGTGTCGGCCGTCCACCCCAAGGCAACAAAGGCGGCCTTGGTCTCGGCGATCTTGGGGATGAGCAGCAGCAGGCCGCCGCCCGCCAGTGTGGCCGCCCCGGCGATGCCGCCCACCGCGGTCAGCCCGGCCTGCACTGGCCCCGGTAGCGAGTTGAAGGCATCCACCGCACCGTCGACCGACTGGACCAGGCCGCGCAACACGTCGGTGGCGCCGGACCCGCCGGAGATCAGCGCGGTCTCCAGCGACCCCTTGAGCTTCTCGACGTCCCCAGCCAGGTTGTCCATGAGCTTGCCCGCCTGACGGGAAGCTGCCCCCTGGTCGTTGACGGCGTTGATGTAGCCCCGGATCCCGGCCTCGCCGTCGGCGTACAACACGGTGGCTGCCCGGATGGCGTCGGATCCGAAGATGGTCGCCAGCGCCGCCTGCCGCTGCTGCGGGGTGAGCTGGGACAGGGCAGTCCTCAACTGCCCGGCCACGGCCGCGATCCCGACGAACTGGCCGGAGGCGTCGAAGGCGTTGATGCCCAAGTCCTGCATCAGGCCCGCGGCGACGTTGGTCGGAGCGGCCAGCCGCTGGAGCATGGTCTTCAGGCTGGTGCCCGCGTCCGAGCCGTTCAGGCCCGCCTTGGAGAAGGCTGTCAGGGTGCCAACCGTGTCCTCCAAGCTCAGGCCGGTCTGCGCGGCCACCAGGCCTGCCTGCTCCATCGACTCGGCCATGGACTCGACGCTCGCTGAGGAGGCGGTCGCCCCAGCGGTGAGCACGTCGGCGATGTGGCCAACATCCTTGCCCGACTTGCCGAAGATGGTCATGGCCTGACCGCTGACCTTGGCGGCGGTGGCCAGGTCGAGCTGCCCGGCCGCCGCCAGGTCCAGGCTGCCCTTCAGGGCGCCGCCGAGGATGTCGCTGGTGCTGATGCCGACCTTGGCCAGCTCGGTCTCGGCCTGCGCCGCCTCGGTTGCGGAGAACGCGGTGTCGGCACCTGCTTTCAGGGCCGCGGCCCGCAGCGCCTCCAGGCTCTTGCCCGAGGCGTTCGAGGCAGCAGCCACCCCGGACATGGCCTTGTCGAAGTCAGCCGCCGCCTTGACCGCCACACCGAACCCGGCCAGCAGCCCGGCGCCGATCCCAACTGCCGCGCCGCCGATCGAGGTCATCGCCTCATGCCGACGCTTCTCGATCTTCGCCAGCTCGCGTTCGAAAACCTTGGCCGACTCCTCGGCGGACTTGAAGGCCCGGTTGATCCCGGAAGGGTCGCCATCGATGTTGACCCGCAGGTCACGGCTTGGCATGCCCCACTCCTCTCGGCCTCAGCTCGATGTACACGCCCCTACCGTCCTTGGGTGTGATGGACGACCTCATGGCCGCGACCACCTCGCAGCCCCGGCATCGCTGCTTGACGGGGATGTAGGCGTGCCGGTGGCCGCCGACCCGCTCATCCCACTCCGCGCGCCTGGTCCCGCAGTCCGGGCAGGTCTGCCGTGCCCGCTGGTGCTGCCACAGCGCCTTGTCCCGGTCGTCCGCCGACCAGCTCAAGAACACGCTGTGAGGGATCTGGTAGGCCGCGCAGACCTCCAGCTCCAGCTCTAGCTGCGGGTCACTGTCCAGCCTTTTGGGATGCCCGGGTCCAGGACCCGCACGTTCACGCTGAGGGCGAGGTTGTACGCCTCCACCCGCTCACCGTGCGAGAGCCGGGAGTCCAGCCACACGACCCACTCGTCACGGTCCATGTCACCCTGCACGCCCTCCAGCAGCAGAGCACGACCGAAACCCGGCCCCCAGGCGGCTTCCTTGGTCTGGGGTGGGTGCTCTTTCAGCAGAGCCTCGTACTCCGTCGGGTCCAGCGCGAGCACCGTGACGGGTTCATAGCAGGCCGCCACCGCGACACGAGCCCGCTCGACGCGCTCCATGGCAGCGGCCAGTTCCGGCGCACCCTCCTCCGCAGTGACCTGCGTAACGCGCAGAGCGTCCTCGGCCTCCTCCAGGACTTCCTTGGCCTTGGCGACGACGTCGAGCGGGTCGATCCGTACCCACCAGACGTCGAGCGGCAACGCCCGCTGCTGGAGCCGCTCACGCAGCTTGCTCATGCCGGGATCGTCACGTTCTCGGCTGGCGCGGAAGTGATGGCGTAGGAGAAGGTGATCCGGGCCACTTCATCGCCCACCGACCTGGGCTTGCCGACGCTGCTGACGGTGACGGGGAAGACATCCATGGGCTGCCCGGGAACGTCACCACCGTCCATCCACACGACGGTTCCGCTGGTGTCACGCGGCATCAGCGACCGGGCGTCCACCCCGTTCTTGCTGGCGTACATCGACAGCGAGGAGTCATCCGCTGTGGTCCGGCCGCTCACCTTGCCGGTGAACTTGCTGCCCATGTCCGGGGCGTCGCTCTGGTTGCTGGTGACGACCCAGCCGGAGTTGTCCGCCAGCTCGCGGGTCAGGTCGGTACCCGCGTTGATCTCGGCGCGGGTCACAGCGTTCTTGTTGGCCACCGACGGGAGCCACAGAACCTTGGTGGTTTCCGGGTTGATGTAGCGGGTGCTCGCGACGATCGGCGTAGCAGCCATCACTCACCGTCCTTCGTGCTCGCGCGCCGACCCTTCGGCGTCTTGTCCTGCTCGATGGGCGGGGTCTCCGGCTGCTCGACGGCCTGACCCTCGCGCTCGCTCTCCGCCTTGACCTCTGGGTCGTCCTGTGACCCCTTGACGACCCATCCGGCGGCCTGGTGGAACGGCACCGAGGAGTCCGGGACCTCGACCTCAGAGCCTGGGATCTCCGGGTGTGTGATCGTGATCATCCGGTCACCTGGCCGCGGATCACGGCCACGGTGACGCTCGTGACACCCGAGTAGGTGATGGCCGCCCGGCCGGTCGCCGGATCCCGGTAGATGTCCCGCACCGGAATCACGGTGTGCCCCGTGGTGATCGGCACGACGAATGTCCGGCCGCTGACGGTCTGGTCGCCGTCGTACTTGCCTGGGTAGCCCAGCGTCACCGTCACCGGCGAGCCGCCCCCGTTCTTGACGTGCAGTTCCACCCCGGCGCCGGTCTCGCATGTATCGCCGCCGCCCGCCGCGGCGACGAACTTGTCGTCGATCCGCAGCCCCGTGTTCGGGACCACGTTGGTGGTCAGTGCTGCCATGTTCCCCTCCTCATCTCCATCCGGTGCGCTGGAGTGCTCGCTCCACCGCCTGGTCGATCTGCTGGACCGCCCGCTCTCGGGTCGCCCTGGCCGCAGGGAAAAGGAACGGCCGTGCGGCCTGCTCCACCCACACCCGCCGGTTGCCGTACGCGGGATGTCTGAAGGTGCCGGGGCTGCCGAGGTGCTCATACGGCCGGGCGTGCGGAGCGCGGGCAGCTCGGACGACGACCGACGCCCCAGCGGCCTTGCCGCCGAAGCGCACGGAAATCCGCATCGCACCCGGAATCCGGCTCGACCACGAGGCCCGGCCACGCGCCTCGTTCAGCACCTGCTGAGCGGCTCGCTGGATCGCCGGCCGCAGTTCTCGGCGCAGTTCGGGCGGGACTCGGCGAAGGTCGGCGACGAGCCGCTGAATCTCACTCACGACTCACCGCGTGAAGGCGTCAATGCGGACGATGAACTGCACAGTCGCCTCTGCCCCGGCGCTGGTCTGCTGGGCCGTCAGCGACAGCACCGCCAGCCGCGCCGACATCACCAGGCCACCCAGGGTCGGGTCCCGCCGTAGTTCGCTTCGGATCGCCTCAAGCAGCTCGAACGCGCGTAGCCGTACGGCCTGCGCGTCGGTCTCGCCTCGCAGTGCGGAGGCCAGACAGGTGATGTCGTAGCGCTCCCGGTCCGGTGCGATGCCCATTTGGGCGCGCTCCTCGGTCGCCTGCACCGCGGCCTCGCCTGGAATGCCGGTGAAGCCAACCGCGATCACGTCCGGCTCGGTGCTGGTGACGGGCTGGCCATCCAACACCTGCACGTTCGGCAGCACCTGGCGGGCAGCGGCCACCAGGGCGTCCAGGACAGCCGGGACGGTGCTCAGGATCTGCGGCATGGCCTGCGTCTTCCCCTCGGTTTTAGGGTCAGGTTCAACCTGACGGGGTGAGGGGTCAGGTTGAACCTGACCTCGGAGTCGCGACCGGACCGAACCTCAGGCGATGCCCGAGACCTGGTCACCCAGCAGCTCCAGCGCCCGTCTGGGCACGGCGAACCCAGCCCTCGGGTCCCATACCTCGGTGTCGTTGCCGAAGCGTGGGGTGACGGTGCCGCGCTGGGTCTCCCACAGGTGCCCGATGATGATCAGTGCGGCCAGGCGGACGTTCGCCGACACCTCCACGCGGCCTGCGGCGTAGATGACCTGGACCGGCCCGGCGATCCATCGGCCGTCGGCCCGGCGGATCACGCCGCCGGTCATGTCGACCGCCAGCTCGGCGACCGCCTGGTCCGGTACGCCTGGTTGTGCCCCGGTGATCGCGGTGACGGCCAGCACCGGGAAGTGCTGGAGCACCAGGGCGTACCCGCCGGGTCGCTCCTCGGTGTAGGTCTTGCGCACCACCGGCCCGACATGGCACTCGACGACCGGAGTGACCGCGCGGATCACCTCGACCAGCTCGGCGTCATCGGCCGTCGAGGTGATGTTCAGATGGCGCTTCGTCTCGGCCAGGGAGACGATGCCCGCGTCCCACATCGGGGCGACGTCGAACGGCTCTTCGGTCGCACCGACCGGATCTGTGGTGGTCCAGCGGGCGATGTGCCGCCCGGCCTGGGAGGAGGCGTAGTCGTAGTGGTAGAGCCCGACGTCGTCTAGGACCGGCGTCAGCGGACCGTCGGTGGTGCCGTCCGGCCGCCGGATTGTGAGGCTGATCGAGGCGGGCGTCACGAGCTGGCCGCTGGAGCGGACGGCCGTGGTCAGCCGGGCGGCTGCGCCGAAGGTATAGGTCACGCCTCACCTCCTTTGAGAGTGGCCAGCGGCTCCGAGCCGCCCGCCAGGTCGGCGACCGGGCGGGAGTCTGAGGTCAGCCGGGCGGGCGGACGGCCGGTCACGCCGGACGGGGGCAGGACCTGCCCGGACAGGTCAGCGGTGAGCGCGGGAAGCCGGGCGGCCAGCGTTCCCCGCAGGGTCACCCGGCCCGTCGCGGCCATGGCCAGGCGCGGCAGGGTCATGGCGAGATGACCGGGGTCCTTGGCCGTACCCACTAGGTCCGCGGTGAGCGCGGGGAGCGTCAGGTGGGCCGTGCCGGAGACGACGTCGGCGAGCGTCGAGGACGACAGGCCCGGAACGCCGTCCCAGACGGCGGAGGTCGAATCCCCGTCGAAGTAGTCGAGAAGGAGGCCGCTCTGCTCGATCAACGCCGCTGTGATGTCGGCCGGGGTGATCGAAAAATTGATGCCGTCGAGGATGCCCCTGCACGCGACCGCGCCGGAGGGGGCAGTCGCGGTGACGCTGACGCGGGACACGACTCCGGCGGTCAGGGTGAAGGGCGCACTCGGATATCCGAAGCCCGATCCGCCGGAGGTGAGCCACTCGATATAGACGGTACCGCTGTGCACGGGGAAGACGTTGCTCCGGACAGCGACGGCCACGGTGTAGGGCTCCCCTTCCACGATGGCCCCCGTGCCGGTGGCCGCCGTGGATGCGAACGACCCTGCGGTGTACTGGACGGCCATGGGACGCTCGAACCCAGCGACGTTGACCCTGGTCAGGGTTCCGCCGCCCCATCCGCTGGCGTCAACGCTCAGCGCGGGGTTCACGCACAGGTTGCGGCGCATCAGCTCGCGGGCATCGTCATCGACCCGGCCGTGATCTCCACGGTCAGACCGGTGGCGATGCTGGTGGTGGCCAGCTCCAGGTCTCCGCCGCCGCCGGTCGCGCTCACGCTGCCGTCCATCACGGCGGACCCGGCCGAGTCCTTGATGCGGCACCATCCGGCCGTACCGGACCCTGTGGCGGTCGCCGTCAGCGGCGTCCCGGCGAGCGCGGCCGTACCGTTGGCCACCGCGCCGAACGCCGGATCGGCCAACGGCACCGTGACCAGCAACGTCCCGGTGGCGGCGTCAGCCGGGCTCGCAGGCTGTGATCCGGTGCGGATCTCTACGACGCCCGGCCCTGATCCGGCGTCGGCCAGGGCCGCGATGGCGCTGGCGGCAGCGTTGCGAGCGGCGCCGGACAGGCGAAGCGGCATCGCGACCTCCTCCTATGCCCGGCGGCGCGCGGCGCGCGACGGCCGCGCGTCAGCGCTGGAGGCGTCGGTGGTCTGCCTGCTGGCCGCCGTACGCTCCTTGGGCACCTCGACGGTCTTGGTGTGGCCGTAGTAGGCGAGCTGCTCGTCCACCTGGGCGACCCGGTCGGCGTGGCCAGCAGCGACGTAGACGTCCCGCTCTCGCAACAGCGCCGCGATCATGTTCTCGTTGGGCGGGTTCTCCGCGGTCATGACGCTCCTCAAGGTGAAGGGCCGACGGTGAGCGCCTCCAGGCCCCCGGGTGGCCGGGGACCTGGAGCGCCGTATCAGGAGCCGGTGAAGGTCGGAGTGATCAGACCCGTGCCGGAGATCTTCCGGGCCTGCGCGAAGCGCTGGTGGGTGTAAGCGAAGTAGCCGTAGATCACGAACAGGATCTGCACGTTGGCGGCCTTGGCCTCCTCAGCCCGGATGAAGAACGGGGCCTCGGGGTCCTCCCACAGGTGGCACTCGTCCCGGCTGAGGGTGTAGACCTCGTCCTCGTTGGTGCCCGCGCCGAGGTTGATCGGCACGTTGGCGTCCACGATGACCGGCGTGCCGTCGGGCAGCAGGCCGCGGAAGCCGTCGCCGTAGACCTCGCCGTAGTTGAGACCACCCGAGCGGGCGTCCAGGCCGGGCTGCTGGATGAGCGGGAACTTCGTGGTGAGGGCCTGGTTCATCCACCGCCAGCGGCGCGGGTGCATGACCGAGATGAACGAGCCGGGCGTCACCTGGTCGAGCAGTGCGGTCTCCACCCCCGCCAGAGACTCCTGGATCTTCGGCCAGAACTCTTCGACGGTGGCGCTGGCGTCGGTGTAGGTGACGGCGGTGGCCACGGCCGACAGACCGGTGGTGGCCTGGTTGATCAGGGTGGAGTCGAGCTTCGTCCCGTAGGAACGGAACAGGTCCTCAAGGGTGATGTCCAGCGCACCCGAGGTGCGCTCGACCGCCTGCCGCGACATGGTCTGCTGCCCGGCGTTGGTCTGCACCGGGATGGTCAGCAAGGTGTCGTCGTAGTTCTGCTCGGTCGCCGCGTCGCCCTGGTTGGCCTGCACGCCCGTGTCGGTACCGGTCGTGCCACGCCCCAGGTAGACGTTCATGCCCTCCGGCGGCAGGACATGCGGCCGGATCGCGTTGGCGAAGGGCCTGCCCGCCTTGGCGTGCTTGGCGAACAGGTCCGTCAGGTACTGCGGGATGGTCAGCCCGTCGAAGTTGCCGGTGTTCGTGGCGCGGGTCAGGTACTCGCCGCGCTCCACCTGCTCCTCGCGCAGGTGCCTCATGAGCCGGTCGGTGGCCATGAAGTCGCGCATCACGAAGGCTCGGGCCACGTCCTTCAGGAACACCTGCCCATTGGGGTCGGCGTCGAGCCGGTAGGTGCGCTCTTCGGTGCCGACCCGGGCGACCCGGTCGTAAGCCGGGAGCCTGGTGGCGGTCGGGGTGATGCGGGCCTGCAAGGCGGCGATCTCCTCCTCGCGGACCTGCTCGGCCTCCAGCTCGGCCAGCTCCTCCTGGCGGCGGATGACCTCGGCGTCGGCGGCGTCGCGGGCGGTGACCCGCTCGTTCACCAGCTCCTCGGTCAGGTTGGGGTCGGAGCGCAGCGCCATGAGGGCGTCCTGGGCCTGCTGGCGAGCGGTGATGGCCTCGGCCACACGGGCTCGGGCCTGCTCGATCAGTTGGGCGAGCGTCATGCTCGATCCCTCCGTTCTCGGTCGGATCGTGACGCCCTGTCGTTCAGGACAGACGGCCATGCGAGGCGGTCGCGCCGGATGGGCTCGTGCGCGCGAAGCGCAGGGCAAACCGCCCGGCGGTGCCGGGCGGACGTTCAGCGGTGGAGCGCGAGCTCCAGGAGCGCACGAGCGCGGGCCTGGCCCGCGGGCTCGGCGGCCTTCACAGCGGCTTCGGCCCTCAGACCGGCGTCGGTCGCGGGGTTCGCCCCGTAGCCGACGATCGCGACGTCCCCACGGTGTATGTCGTACCGGGTGATGCGGTACTCCATGTAGTCCGGCGACCATTGGCCGGCCTCGATGCGGAACGCGAAGCTCATCTCGTCGATCAGTCCGGCGCGGAGCTTGGGTGCGATGTAGGCCACGTCGTAGTCAACGGGGTCGAGCGCGGGGGCGTGCACCGACAGTCCGGTCTCGTCCTCGGCCAGGATCAGGCTGCCGGTGGTGGTGCGGGCCAGACGCCGAAGCTGGTCGTGTCCGAGCACCAGGGGCACGTCCAGGTCGGCGCGGGCCAGGGACTCCGCGCCCGCACCGGCCGAGACGATCTCGGTGTACGGGCCGTACCAGTCCCACATGGTGTAGCCGCTCTCATACGCCGAGGCGTGGCCGACGAACTCCAGCAGCCCTGTCTCCGGCGCCTCGCGCAGTTCGATGGTGGCAGGGACACGAGCGGCGGCCCGTGCCCCGGGCTGTTCCGCGCTGCGGCGCTGAGATGGCCGGTCGGCGCGCTGACGGACCTGCTGGGCGCGTGCCGCCGCAGCGGCCTCGCGGGTCAACCCGGTCATGGTGTCGCTCCCGATGTCGCAGTGGTCGGTGAAGTACGCGGGGACCCGAAGAGCCGGTCGAACTCGGCGATTTGCTCGGGCGTGAGCGGGGGCCGGTCCTCCAGCTCGCGCGCCTCGTTCGGGGTGAGGATGCGGGCCTCGATCTGCGTCTTGAAGGCGGCGGCCCGCGCCGCCGGGTCCATCCGCAGCAGCGCGTCCGAGTTCAGCTTCACGAACCTCGACTGAGGAACAAGCTGGGTGAGTGCGCTCTCCCGCCGTACGACGGCCGGGCCGAGGTGCAGCACGAGGAACTCAAGGTTGCGCTGGGTGATGCTCGCGTAGGTTATGTGGCCGGTGGACACGACGGCGTCGATCAAGTCCGCCGGGCAGTCGAAGAAGCGGGCGATGTCGGTGACGCCGTACTGCTTGCCCTCGATCCAGTCCGAACCCGCCTGCTCGGCCTGGAGCATGTTGTACTCCCAGTCCGAGCCGGTCACGAAGACATCCCCGTTGTCCACCGACGCCTTGAAACGCCTCTTGGTCTCATCGGCCTGCTGGAAGGTGAGGGTCTTGGCCGTGTTCTTCAGGTGCGCGGCCGGGATCGCACCCCCGGCGAACCAATCGAGCGCGAAGTCCTGGATGCTGAGGTACTCGCCGATGGACCAGGCGGCGTAGGCGACCGGCGACAGGCCGACATGCAGCCCGGCGACGGTGTACTGACGTTCGTGCCACACCTCGGAGGGGTCGTACTCGACGCCCGCGATCCGGTACTTGCTCAGCACTCCTTTACGGATGATCACGCTCACTTCGGCCAGCGGCACCAGGTCGATGCGCGCCGGAAGACCAAAGCCGTCGCGTGCGGTGATCAATCCGAAGCAGTTGCCGCCCCGGTCCAGATCAACCTGGGTGGAGTACAGCCACTCCAGCATCCCGATCCGCTCACCGCCCGGGTTCACCAGCATCGGGGGCTTGGAGACTTCGAGCTGGACGCCGTTCCTCCGCCGGTACACATCCACCGGCATCGTGCTGATGAGGTTGGCGCGCAGTCGTAGGCACGCCCACACCGCCGAGTGCCTCATCGCCGTGTCGTTGGTGACCACCGCCGTGCCGCGTCTCGCCTCGGGCCGAGGCGGAATCCGCGACTCGTCCACCGATGAGGCGCGCTTGGAGAACAGGCTCACCGCTCACCCCGCGCGGCCGGTCGGGTCTGACGGGCCGCCCACCACGATCCGGCCAGCACCACAGCCCCCGAGGCGGTCAGTGCTCCCCACCCGATCCACGGCAGCAGGGCCGCCCCGGCACCGGCCGCGACCAGCAGCAGGCCCAGCACGTCCAGCAGGGTCGTCACCAGCTCGCGCACCCCGCCCCCCATCAGTAGACCGAATCCAGCACGTCGTAGTCCGCCACCAGGTGCGCCCGGGTCGCATGTCCCCAGCGGGCGAGCGTCACCGCGACCAGCGGCGAGATGTCCACCGAGGCCCCGCGACGAGCCCAGGCCCACAGATCCGCTAAGTCGCGCTTCGCCGCTCCGGCCAGCGCCGCGTTCAGCGGGGCCTGGTCGAGATGGCGCAAGGTCGCCGTCCAGTCCTCCGCGGCGTTCGCGGGCGGCACCACCGCGTCATAGAGAGATCCGCACGCCTGGGCGTAGTCCCGGGCGGTTGGCTTGACCACCTCGACCCCCGCGGCCTCCAGCGGCGCGATGAGCGAACCTGCCGGACCGGCGCCGTCCACCACCACGGCGCACGGCCGCCAGCGCTCCGCCAGCTCCAGCATGCGGGCCACCATCCACCCCATGCCGGGCCGATGATCCACGACCTCGGCATGGTCCAGGCCGTCGGTCCGCCGTCCGGCCACACCGATCGCGCCCATGCTCCGGTCCGGGGTCGCGTCCAGGGCGAAAGCCACCGGGTCGGACAGCCTTGAGGCCGGGTCGGCAATCGAGGTCCAAGGGTCCTGGGGAATCACGGCCCATTCGGGGATCAGTGACTCGACCCGTTGGCACAGGCACTCGGTGCGGAAGATCGGTTCGGGGTCGGTGGCCAGCGCGCTCGCCAGAGCCTCCTCGCTCACCGTGTAGCCCAACGACGGGTTGGCCTGCGCCCACGCGGCGCGGTCCTGGAGTCGGCACGTCGCGGTGTGCTTGCCGCTCGGCCGCCCACAAGTGCATTTCACCTCGTCCGGAGCCGACCACTCGAACAGGCCCATGGATGGGTCCAACGCGGGGTCCGCGGCGACCAGGCGGCCGGTTTCCAGCAGCTCGTTCAGCACGATTGAGCGGTCGTCTCCGGCGTTGCTGAAGGCCCAGACCTGCGGATCGCGACGAGCCACCGTGGTCTTCGTGACCGCGCCCCAGGCATCCCATGTCTGATGCTCGCGCAGCTCGTCGAGGTTGACGTCATCGCCACTCAGCCCTCGGCCACCCCGCCTGCTCGCTGCGGCGATCTTCCAGCGGGAGCCGTTCGCGAGTCTGATGGCCTTCTTGCCGTTCGTGCGGTCGATGTGGGCGATCTCTGCGGCCAGCTCGGGCGTACCCTCGATGATCTCAACCGCGTGGTCCCACGATTCCTCGGAGATGTCGAGGTTCTGCGCGGTACCGATCACGAGGCCGACGCCGAGGACGGCCATCTTCCACAGGTTCTTGACCTCGACGATCGTGGTCTTGCCGTTCTGCCGCGCGACCAAGACGAGCACCGTGCGGAACCGGAACCGGCCGTCGGGCCGCAGCTCCAGCGCGTGGATCAGCAGCCAGCGTTGCCAGGGCAGCGGCCGGATGCCGATGACGTCGCGGCCGAAGTCCACCGCCGAGAACCCGCGCGAGGTTGTCGGCGTCAACGCGCACCCGCACCCGCACGGCCCCGGCGGGCCGGTCACCAGTGGAGGCGTCCAGATCCTAGGAGTCGTGCTCCCCAGCAGCATCGGCGCGGAGCTGAGCAAGGCGCCCCCCGATCGGCTTGTCCGTCTTCATCGCCTTGCGGGCCGCCGGGGTCCCGCCGAGGTCACGCAACACGCCCTGGAGCTGCGGACCGAGCCACCCGACGGTCTTGGTCACCTCGCACATCGACTCCAGCGCCCTCAGCCTTCGCAGCGCGCCCTCGTCCCCGGCCAGGTCCCGGCGCAGCTCGGCCAGTTCCTCAGCCCGGTCGATGGCCTTCTCGATCTCCTCGGCCTGCCGCAGCGCCAGCGTCCGTAGCGCCTGGTCGGAGTCGGTGAGCCAGTCCATCGCGTCCACCGCGGCACGCACGGCGTCGCGCAGGTCCGGTGCCCGCTCCCGCGTGGGCGGTTCGGGCGCGGCGGCGAGCCGGCGACGACGAGGGGGCACGAAACACCTCCCTCAAGAGACCTTCAAGGTATCGTTGTCGATATAGGGGTTAGGGGAAGCCGATGACCGAGCCACCGCCGAAGATCCGCCTCACCACCACCACGCGCATCGTCCTGAACTTGTTCCTGGCCACCGACCCCAGCGATCCCTTGTGGGGATACCGGATCACCGAGGAGACCGGACTGGGTCCAGGCACCGTCTACCCGCTCCTGGAGCGTCTGGAGAAAGCCGGATGGATCACCGGCTCGTGGGAGACAGGCGTACCTGAGGACCGGCCACGCCGCCGCTTCTACACCCTGTCCGGCGCTGGCCGCCAAGAGTACGCCGCCCTGCATGCCGTACGTGGACGTGGACGTTCACCGCGCTGGGGATGGACTCCGGGAGGTGCTCAGCATTGACGGACGATTCTCGTCCTCACGAGCTACCTAGTGTCCACTCCTTATCTAGATCTAGTGACCGCTCCATCGTCTCCCTCGCTGCCATCCTCGGTGCCATCCTCATCGTCGGCAGCGTCGGCATCATCGGCATCGGTAGCGTCATCGACGACATCATCGGCGGCAGCAGCGAGGACGCCATCGGCGGCAGCATCGTTGGCATCGGTATTGGCGTCGGTATTGGCGTCGGCACCTTCATTGCCCCCGGTGTTGCTAGACGAAAGGGGGCTGCTGTCTCACTCGCCTTGGCTGTATGGATCGGAGGTCGAAGCCGGAGATGGCAAGCCGAGGACTGGCAAGCCGCCCTCATCGAAAGCCCTCGACCAATCCGCTACAGCCTCGGCCTGGTAGTCGCCGCCACGCGGATGCGCCTGTACGACCTCGGTGGGGGGCTGGTGAAGGCCGCACGCTGGGTGTTGGCCTCCAACCGACGCACCTGGTGGCCACTCGGTTCTCTGCTGGTCTTCGCCGCAGTGAACATCCACCTGTCGCAGGGGTGGGGCTCGGCGTTCTACACCCTGCCGACCATTGTCGCCTTCCACCTGGGAGTGGAGTGGCTCCGCCATCGATGGGGCATCGAGGTGAAGCCCAAGCGCTCTGTCGAAGGCCCAGAGGAGCAGGTCAACCGGACCTAACTACTCCAGAAGACCTCCCCGACCGGGGAGGCACCCCCTGCTGCGGGGGGAGAAAAAGGGAGACTGGGGCGCGGGTCGTCCACCCCTCTTGATCAAAAAATCGGTGGCCGCGTTTCCGCAGGTCAGCGGCTTACCAGCGTCGCGAGGTGGTGGGCTGGCGTGCGCGGAGCCGGTTGCCGCGTCCGCTGTTGCATCGGTAGTGGGCTGCCCTCGCGTTGCTCGGGTCGAGCGGATCACCACCGCGTGAGAGTGGCATGAGGTGGTCGAGGGTCCAGCTCAGGGGGTGGCGAGGGGGAAGGGCGAGGTCGATGGCGTGCCCGCAAATCCAGCAGACGCGGGAGGCGGCGCGGACCTGGTCACGGAGGCGACGGTAAGGGCGGCCCGCTCGCCCCTTGCTTCTGGCCACGATCGGATCACCATCACATCAAGGAATGTCCGCATTTCGCCCCGAGACATGAGAGTCGGATGGCATGCTGATCTCAGCGTGAGTTGCCTGCCACACAAAGGCTCACGCTGGAGCTGCCCCTCCTTGACGCAGTCACAGCTCTGACATCGCTAGACCAATCGCTGTTGTTGGCGTGAGGTCGAGTCGTCGTCGGACTGTGCACCTGACCTCTGGCTCGGCCTCGGCCCGTATAGAGAGTCGAGGAAGTATGACCCCCCTGAAGGCCTTGCTTGTCTTCGTGGCCATCCTCATCGGGATCATCGCCGCCCAGTTCGCTGGGTTCTCCGCGCGGCTGAGTGGAGCTGAGTCCCACACCGCGATCACCAGGGGTGGCGTGGCCTTCGCTGGAGCGGTGACGCTCACTCTGCTGATCATCGGGAGCCTAGGCCTGCTCTGACCCCGTACATGCGAAAGCCCGGCTCGTCGAGCCGGGCTTTGGACATGCGGAACTTGCCTCGAATTATGCGGCCCGAATTCGAGCAAGGTCAACTCGTCCTCGGATTACGAGGGCATGGGCGTGTTGCAGGACGGCCGGATCGTATGTGGGGGCCGGTCGTCCGCGGCGTCCGGTGCGGCGGGTGCCGCACGGCTGGAGGTGGAGGAGGTCGATCATCTCCCGCACCTCCGCGGCGGTGAGCGGCGGGTGGAGCAGGGCGGCGGCGTCCTCCACGGTCCAGGCGTCCATGCCCTCATCATGCCTGGTCAGATTCCGGTGGTGCGTCCTTATGCGACCGGCCACCGCTGGCTCCCTGCCTGGGGCGTTCCCATCGGAGGATCGCGGTCGGCTCCCACACCGCAGTCCGGCCGAGGAGCTTGCCCCCCTGCGACAGGCCACCGGGCTTACCCTTCTGGCCGCGGAGCCGGTAGGTGCGGACGCTGCACAGCCTGGCGCCGAGGTACTCGGCGATGTCGGCCATGGTCCAGTAGCTGGCCCTTGAGGCAAGCTGCATCCCGTCACGCATGAGAGTCAGCCTGCCCATCCTCCTCCCCCGTGAGGATCGGAGGTGTCGGTTCGGTGCCAGCTCGCTGGAGCAGTGCGGAGCCATCCTGCTGCCGAACAATCTCCCACCCAACTGGCCAGATATGTTCCCAGCTGTGCTCAGGGTCGGGCTTTAGTATCCGAGCACTATCGAATCGAGCACTTCCTCCGAAAGCTACCTCGCGAAACCAGGCACCCCCCTCAAAAGCCACCTCATCGAAGTAGACATCCCTTTTAAAAGTCGCTTTAACAAAATCAGCATGCCTAGCAAAAATTACTCGACCGAACCGAGCATCCCTTTCGAAGACCGCCCCGTTAAATCGGCCCGAACTCCTGAAAGTCACTCCGCCAAACTGGACATCCTTTTCGAACGCCACCTCATCAAACCAGGCGTCCAATTCAAAATTCGCCCAGGTAAACACAGCGTTACCTTCAAAGGCCGCCTCGACGAACCCAGCATCGTTCTTAAAGGTTGCTTTAGCGAACCTGGCATTCCCCCTGAAGACCACCCCACCGAACCAGACGTATCCCTCAAAGGTCACCTTGCTAAACTCAGCGTCCCCTTTGAAGATCGCCTCGATGAACTCAGCGTGTCCCGTGAAGGTTGCCCCCTCAAACCGGGCGTCCCCTTTGAAAGTCGCTCCATCGAACCGGGCGTCTGTGAGCCAGCAGCCAGCGAAGTCGAGATCGATAAGGGTGGCACCAGTCAAGTCGATACGCATCCCCTCCCAAAACCGAGGCCCGCCCAGTGTTGTCGTCTGTTGTTCTGCCATCTGATCGTTACGCAGATGCTCGGTCAGGATGCGCTGAGCGGTGAGGCGAACCTGCCGTTCTTCCTCGACCTCCTTGGAGGGGGTCACGTCCTCAGTGAAAGCGGTCGAGGCGGCTGCGGGTCTCTTGCCTCGGGCGGCGTTTCGGGAGGCGTGATGGCGGCGGTGGGCCGCGCGCAGGGCCTCGGCGCGTTCTCGGGCGGGGTCGATCGGCTTGAGCAGGGCCGGTGGGGCGTACGGCATACGCAAGTAAGCGCAGATCACGTTGATGATGGTCTGGCGGTGGGCGGGATTGTCCTGGGCCAGGCGCTCTAGGGCGTACAAACCAGTCAGGCGGACTGCAGCGCTTGAGTGACCGAGTTGTTCACCTGCCTTGGTGTAAAGATCGGTAACCCGGCGTTCGGTGGCGTCCTGGCGGTTATGCTCGGCGACCTGCTCGGCCAAGCGGGCATTGCGCTCGGCGATCTGCTCGGTCAATTGGGCGTTGCGCTCAGTGAGATAGGCCGTCACGTGCGCAGAGTGCTCCTGGTGGCGCTGACGGCGGAAGGTAAGCATCAGCGTGATCGCTGCGCCAATGCCCGCAGCAACCGCGAGGGCGGTCTGGATCGCGCCCTGACGAGCGGTGGCCTCCTCGGCCGTGGCCGGCAGCGACGGCAGGCTGCTCAGCAGCCACCATGCCATCGTGGTGGCCGCACCGCCGACCAGCAGCGCGGCCGGGACGATCCACCACGCTGCGGCCCGCGGCGTGCGCAACGGCGGCGGCACCACGGGTTCCGGGACAACCAAGAGAAGATCAGGAGTTGCAGACTCAGTGAGGATGGCGGAGGTACGGCGGCGCAGGCGGGGTAACCGTGCAGGCAGGCGCATCCTTACATTTCAGCCGATCCCGCCCCGCCCTGTGCTTGGCCTTCTTGTGATCGTTACATCTGCTTCCAGCAATACGCTTTCCAACGGTGAAGACTTAGCGCCGCAGTCGATTGTTCTTGCATGGCCAGCCACCGCCGGTACTTGGCCAAGGCGCAGGTTATGCGCCCTCCGCAGTAGGCCGGCGCGGAGGTCGGCCGCGGCGGGTCGAGACGTCCGGCCGCTGCCAGCCGGTGATGGTCGCCGGCTTCCAGGCCGGCGACCTGCCGAACATCCGGTCTTCCCTGGGAAGGCCGCCGGGCTCGCCCTTCTGGCCGCGGAGGCGGTAGGTGTAGACACTCCGCACCGCTACGCCGAGGTATTCGGCGACGTCCTCCGCTGTCCAGTAGTCGGCTTCCGGGTCGGGCGCCACGAGCATCTCCTTGTCTAACTGACTTAGACAAAGAGTATGGCCGTGCCACGTGATCAGCACGGCCATCTCCGTCACCGCTTTCCTTCCTCGCGGGCGCGGCTCGTCTCGGTGGCCTTGGCGAGTCCGCGGTTGCAGGCGTCGATCAGCTTCCTCAGGTGCCTGTCCAGGGCCGCAGGGTCGAGCGTGCCCTTCTGCTGGCCGAGGTTCCAGCGCAGGCTGATCACGCCGATGCGGAGCTGCTCGTACGGGTCGAGCAGGTCGTTCATCCGGTCCACGTGAGTGCGGAGCTCCAGGATCGTCTCGGCGTGGGTGGCGCAGTCGCGCCAGCGGGTCGCCTCCTCCAGCTCCCGGCGGCGGGCGTCGGCGGCCTGGGCGTGCGCTCCGGCGACGCGGGCCTCGGCTTTCAGGGCGCGCCCTCGCCAGTGCGCCAGCCATCGCTCCAGGTAGCTCGGATCCGGCGGTTCCTGGCCGGGCTTGAGGCGGGCGATCTCCTCTATGGGGTGGCAGTCGTGATCGCACGGGGTGATCTGCCCCTCCAGGTAGCCGACGCACATCCCGCAGGCGTCGGCCCGGCAGGAGTCCGACAGGTTCGGCGGGCTGTCGCACGGGCACGGCTCGATGCGCGGGTCGAGGTCGGGGTGGATGGCGGCGATCAGGTCGGCGCCGAGCCGTCCGCCGGTCACGTGGCCGAGGGCCGGGCGGTAGCCGTCGAGGGCGATGGTGAGGACGAGGTGGCGGGTGGCGGTCACCTTCCCTCCATGATGTGTATGCCGCTGTCGGTTCGCAGGACGGCGCGGCCGGTGGCCTCGACCTGCGTGCGGTCGGCCGTCGCCTCGTGGTGGGGCGTGCCGAGCTGGGCGCGGATGGCGGGCGCGATGCAGTCGCAGACCCGCCACGACTGGTAGACGAGGCCGCCGTCCGGCCTCTGCTCGGTCAGGCTCAGGGTGACGGTGCCGTGGCCGTCGTGGTCGGTGTACGGGTCGATCATCGGATCCTCCGTTCGGGGTTGGTGGGGCGGCCCGGCCCCCGATCGGGCCGCCCCCAGAAGGTGGTCACCAACGGACCAGCGTCATCAGCCGCTTGTGTGCCGTGGTCTTGGCCTTGTCGTCCGCGCCCTCCAGCAGGGCGGTCGCGCGGGCGATCTCCTCGGTCATGGTCTTGCCGGGGCGGCGCGGGGCGACGTGGTCGAGGTAGTCGGTCACGGTCCGCTCGGCGGCGTAGGCGGTACGGCCGAGCCGCTCGGCCTCGGTCTCGTACATGGCCATGAGCGTGTCCGCCCGCCGATCGGCCGCGTTGCGGGTCCGGAGGGTGGCGTCCTCCTCGACCGGCCACAGGTCGTCGATCAGCCGCCGCATGTCGTCGAGCAGGATCTCGGTGCGGGCCAGCGCGGTTTCCTCGCCCTCGAACGCCTCCGCGTAGCGCACCGTCAGGCCGAGGGTCCGCCGGGCCTCCTCCAGCCGGTCGAGGGCGCCGGAGGTGTGCCGGATGCCCCACCGGGCCTTGGCGTCGCGGGTGGCGAGGCGTTCGGTGTTGCGGCAGATGGGCCGCCACGGGGAGAGCACGGTCTCGGCCTGGCTGGTGGCGTCGTGGCTGTTCAGCGCGACGATGAACAGGTCGATGCCGTCGGCGATGCCGCCCGCATCCACGATGATGCTCTCGGGTGCGCGCATGGACACGAAGACCCTCCGGCCGCCGCGCAGCGCCCCGGCGCTCTCCCACACCACGTCGTGCTCGCCCACGAGGTTCTCGCAGAACTCGAAGAGCTGCCGGTTCTGGATCACCTGATAGTCGCGGCCGACGGCGCCCAGCGCAGCGCCGGTGTCGGCGCGGACGGTGTGCGCCTTGCCCTCGTGGGCGCGGACCTTGTCCTCCCACGAGTACAGGGCGGGCACCTTGGCGACGTCCCAGTTGATCCTGGCCAGGTCCAGAACGCTGTCGATGCTGGAGATGCCGCCGGGGATGATCTGGCCGAGGCCGTGCCAGGCGGGGACGGCGGAGTACAGAGCCACGGTGCCGTCCTCGGTGACGTCGAGGCCGTGGTTGGCCACGACCTCGGCGACCTCGCCCAGCAGGTTGCGGCAGACGGTGAAGGTCTCGCCCCGGTCCCATCCGGAGGTGACGCGGTAGCGGTCGGGGGCGATCTGGACCATGCGGCCCGAGGCGACCTCGCCCGCGATCCACGCGGCCTTGTCGCTCTCGCGAGCAATCGCGGCGTCGCGGGCGGCCTGCCGGTCGGTGAGCTGGGCGATCTTCTCGGTGGCGAACTGCTGATTGACGTCGGTGACGGTCATTACGATCCCTTCGAGGGGTTGAGCCGGGCGGCCGGATGCCGCCCGGCAGGGAGCGATCAGAGGGCGAGGATGGGGCAGTCGGGGGTCCAGTGCATTTCGTCGCCGTAGTAGCCGGGGCTGATCTCGGCGATCTCGGCGCGGATCCGGGCGAGGGCCGCCGCCTCACGGTCGAAGTCCGGGCGCTCCAGGTGGAAGCCGCCGGGCAGGACGTCCAGGCACTCGATGCGGTCGAGACGGAAGGTGCGGGACTCACGGCGAAGGCGGTCCATCGCGCGGACGATCAGACGTCCGGCACGGGTCCGGGCCAGCTCGTACGGCTCAACGGTGCGGGTGGTCCACGTGCCGTCGGCCGCCACGTAGGTGATCATTACGGGCTGCTCGTCGGCGATGGCCCGCTCCAGGTCGCTGCGGAATGCGCCGCTGCGGACCGGGGTGGTGATCGGGGTGATGCTGACGTGGCGGACGTGGTGGAGGACGCGGATGCCGTCGAGGGTGTAGCGGGTGCCGTTGCAGCAGTGGCGGACGACGGTGAAGGTCTCGCCGGTCAAGCGCTCGATGCTGCCGTGGTAGGTGACCTGGGTCCCGATCTCGTACATCCCGATCTCCGATTTTGTCTAACTCACTACTACTAATATGCGCTCCACCTCCGAATTTGTCAATATGAATGCTACAAAATAAGCGAGAGAAATCCCTGGTCACAGAGCAGAAGCCGGTCCTGAGTCGGCCGGAGCGCAAGGCGCTCCGGCATGATCACGACAGCGCCAGTTCCTCGATCACACCGCTGTACCCGAGAGCAACGCTGACGCTCCCCGGGTTGACCCACATAACCGTCTTCAGGGACAGCAGTCCCAGCGGCCATGGTTCACCATTTCGGACGCATCCAGGACACCGGCGAACATCAGGGCTGGTCGTAGTCAGTGGCCATGACACGGAGGGCTGCCCCTCGCTGGGGTTTTCCGCTCTCGACCACCGCTCGCCACGCACCATGGCCGATAATTCTGGCGCGCAACTGCCTACTTGTCCTCTGCTGCAGCAATGGGCGACGGTGGCGGTTCGGCGTTAGACTCCTGAAGCAGCCCAGAGCCGTCCTCCCGCCGGACAAGCACCCAATTAACTGGCCAAACATGTTCACCATCCGGCCGCACTATCCGAACATCCTCGAACCGAGGGGCCTGCGCGAAAGTCGCCTTTCCGAACCAAACAATCCCCTCGAAAGTCACTCCTCTGAACCGAACGTCCCTTGCGAATGTTGCCTCGCCAAACTCAGCGTTCCTCTTGAAGACTGCTCCCGGAATAATCCTTGCCCCGGCGATCCCTTTAGACGGCTCTCCGCTGAACCAGACGCCCTTCATAAAGGTCGCTCTACTGAAATTAGCGTCCCCCGTGAAGGTCGCTCCACCAAACCTGACTTCCTGCGTAAAGGTTGCCAAGAAGAATGAAGCGCGTTTCATGAAGGTCGCTTTAGCGAACGAGGCATTCCTCGCGAAGGTTGCCTGGGTGAAATTGACATCACTCATGAATACCGCCTTGGTGAACCAGGCGCTCCCCCTGAAGGCCACCCAGCCGAAATTCGCATTCCCTCTGAAGGTAATATTTTCGAACCAGGCACTCTTTTTGAAAGTTGCTCCATCGAACCGGACGCCCCCCTCGAAAGCGACTCCGTTGATCCGGAAGTCCCCCTCGAAAATAGCTTCACCGAATTGAGCATCGGTGAGGTGGCAGCCAGTAAGGTCGAGGTCAATGAGGGTCGCGCCGTTCAAATCAATGCGCATACCCTCCCAGAACCGAGGCCCAGCTAGTTCCATTTCCCGCTGCTCTGGAGTTCGGTTATCGTGCGAGTGGTCTACCAAAATGCGCTGAGCGGTGAGGCGAACTTGACGTTCTTCGTGTGGGTCGTGTCCCGTGGCAGGAGTGGAGACTCCGGCAACGGTGGCACGCAGGACGGCATGTACCGAACCCTGCTGTGCGCTGTCGGAGGGCGGGGTGTACGGCATGCGTAAGTAGGCACAGATGACGTTGACGATGGTCTGCCGGTGGTCGGGGTTGTCCTGCGCTAAGCGCTCCAAGGCGTATAGCCCGCCCAGTCGCACGGCGGCTGTGGTGTGGCCGAGTTGCTCAACGGCCTTGGTGTAAAGCTCGGTGACCCGGCGTTCGGTGGCGTCCTGGCGATTGTGCTCGGCGACTTGTTCGGCCAAGCGCGCGTTGCGCTCGGTGAGGTAGGCCGTCACGTGCGCGGCGTGTTCCTGGTGGCGCTGGCGGCGGAACGCGAGCATCAGCGTGATCGCCGCACCGATTCCGGCGGCTAACGCGAGGGCGGTCTGGATTGCGCCCTGGCGGGCGGTGGCCTCCTCGGCCGAGGTCGGCAGCGGCGGCAGAGTGCTCAGCAGCCACCACGCCACCCCAGAGGCCGCACCGCCGACCAGCAACGCGGCCGGAACGATCCACCATGCGGCAGGCCGCGGCGTGCGCAATGGCGGCGGCACCACAGGTTCCGGGACAGCCGAGAGGAGTTCAGAAGTAGCGACCTCAGCAGAGATGGCAGAGGTACGGCGGCGCAGGCGAGATAGTCGTGCGGGCAGGCGCATCCTTCCATCCCAGCCGATCACACCCATCCGGCCCTCGCCCTTCTCGCGATCGTTACGATCCTGCCTCGTAGCAGATCGACCGATGGCGCCCTCACCATCCACGTAGCTGCGGTTGGCATACACACATCAGGTGATGATCAACTCCAGCTCTCACACCATAAGGAGCTTGCTGTTCCTACATAGCCCTATGTAGGATCATCGACATGGAGACCGACATCAGCGTAACCCCTAAGGTGGCGCAGATCCTAAAAGTCTTCCTGGAGGATCACGAGCAACCCCGGTACGGCTTTGAGCTCATGCAGCTCACCGGCCAACCCAGCGGTACCGCTTACCCAATCCTGGCCACACTGGAACGTGCAGGCTGGATCGAAAGCCGCCAGGAGGACGTCGACCCTGCCAAGGCAGGTCGGCCACGTCGCCGCATTTATGTCATCACCCCGGATGGCGCCGCCCTCGCAACCATAAAACTGGAAGCTCTCAGCGAGGCTTACCGGCCCCCCATGCGACCCCAACTTCGGCCGCAGGGTGGTACTACGTGATCAGCCAGTTCATACTCGGCGCTTTCGCCTACTTGCTAGGCGGTTTAGCAATCCTACTCGCAACCATTGGGGCGGTAATCTGCACAGCTTGCAGCGATCTCATTAAACAGGAGGCCGCAACCCGACTGGAACGGCTACCAATATGGCTTCTCGAATACGCAGCTCGCCGCCTACCCGAAGAGTGTCGGGATCAAATTCTGAAATCAGAGTGGATGCCCGAACTGCTCTACATAAGCCGCCAATCACAAGGCCTGCCAATCACAAACATCTATCAAGGAATTAGATTTTCCCTTAGTTTGATAGGGAATCCCGCAAGGAGGATCGGCCAAGCACTCGAAGCCCTCCGAAGTAGAGAGGTCACCTCCAGAAATCTTCTCACCACCACAGTAAGCCTAAACTCCGTCATTATAAAGTTTGATGATGGCTTAAATGTAAGTCTAGAGGAAATATTTCGAATCAACAAAATAATTCGCCAGGGAAATCTAGAAAACGAGAAGATTCCAGATTGGTTTAATCGCCCAGGAGTTAAGGAGCTACCGTATAATCTCACGGGAAAAATAATGCGAACAGGAAGCGCAAGCAAGGGCTTCTATATTGAACATATCCATCGCGGATAAATTCGAACCTTCGGCCTTGCTTTAAATCACTCACCTATATCTCGTTTCACCATATTAAACTGTATCCTCGTAGTGGATCGTTCGGCCGTCCGCCCAGACGAGCATGGCATCGCCGTTCACCCTGTTCTTGTCGATCGTCGCGACTGGCGGACGCCCGTCGCCGTCCACGCACTTGCGGTTCGCGCACCGCACCCGGCCCTCTCGGCGGCCGACCCGCAGCGAGTAGGTTTTGCAGTACGGGCAGGCGGGCGGAAGCTCACCGGCCGGGGCGCGCAGCGGCTCCCACCGCTCGGCCTCGCCGATGTCGCGCACCTCCTCGGCCCGGCGAATCCAGCCGGACAGGATGCGGACCGTACGGCGGGCGGCCTCCTCGGGCACACCGTGAACAAGGCGGGCGATCGAGGCGAGGGCCGCCGCGGTGTTGGCGTCGGATCCGCCGCGGCGCTCGCCGAGGTGTCCGGCGACCTCCCGGCGCAGGCTCGCCTCCAGGCGGCGGACGCCCTCGTGGATGTCCATGAGGATCGGCCCGGCCTCGGCGTGCCAGGGTGCGGGCGAACCGGTCACCTTGTGATGGCTCATCGTGCCCGAGGTGGGGTCGGCGACCGGCTCGGCCAACAGCTCCTCCAGGCGCTCCAACAGCTCGGCCAGCTCGGCGACCAGAAGTGTGACCTCTGCAGCGGGGCCGGTGGCTTCTACCATGGAAGTGGTCCCCTTCTCGGTGGGCCATACCGGCGGGGTTGCCTGCGGGCTCGCCCGCCCCCGCCGGTCCCCGCACACGCGAACGCGCCCCCGCCGAAGCGGGGGCGCGTCGGCGGGGTCAGTTCAGCGAGTCGCGACCGTCCAGCAGGGATGTGGCGATCATGACCAGCATCTCGACCTGCTGGAGCGTGTCGAACGCGGCGGCTTCCCGCCAGTCGTACCCCATCGTTCGATAGGCGGCGATCAGGTCCATCGCCGTGAGCCAGCGCAGCATCAGGGCGAAGATCGCCGACTTCGCGTCGTCCGGCGTGGGACGGCCGTCGATCAGGTCGAGCGCCAGCGTCATGGCGTCGATCAGCGTGTCGGCGTCCGTCGTGTCGAGCGGGACGCGGATGCCGATCCTCGCCAGCACCTTGGCCACGTGCGTGAGGGTGTGCGCGGCGTGGGCCAGCAGGTGATTCGTCCGCTCCTCGCGCTCCGGGGGAATCTGGGGGAAGTCGTTCATTGGAGAGTCCTCCATTTCTCGGCGGATGGGGTTGCCTGCCCCATTTCCTACGATTAATGGTACGCATTCCGACTGACATTTCCTCTCCCCCAAACGCCATATTCTCTAACCCCACTAAATGCGGGGATCATTCAGAAGACGAAAATCCGATAGTTCCTCTTCGACTTCCCCGATCGTCCACAGGGCATCGAACCGGCGGCCGGGCAGCTCGTTCACCGGGACGCCCGTGTCCTCGGCGATGAGGTCGGCCTCTACCAGGGTCGAGGCGTTCGTGCCGCCGATCGCGACGTGCGCCATGTCGGGCTGCTCGCCGATGCCGTCGGCCACCAGGAGAACGGCGACGACGATCCGCTTGCTGTTGTCATCCATCTGATTCTCTTTCGCTCATTTCCAACCTTCCTGTCTTTATGACACGTTATTAGAGTTGGCCGTGTCGCGTGTTTTATCTCAGCATCTCCTCGTCCAGTTGAAGGCCGTAGAGGGATCGCTGGAATGTCCGCATGGCGGCCAGGAACGCCACCTGGTCGGCGGGCAGGCCCTCATCCATGGCGGTTGAGTGCAGCCGGTCCACGTCCACGGCCAGCACGACCTGGCGGGTGTAGGTGACCAGGATCGGCAGGGTCTGGCGGAGGTAGGCGGCATTGGTGTCAGCCACGGTCACTCCCTTCCGTGTCCAGCCACCGCAGGATGGGCAGGACGCTCGCGATGTGCAAGCCCTCGCCAGCCTCGATCCGGGAGACCGTGGCTATGGAGACGCCGATCTCCTCAGCGGCTCGCTTCTGGCTCCGGTGACGAGCACGGCGGGCCTCGCGCACCAGCAACGGCAGCTCGGTCAGTACCTCGGCCAGCTCGCTGTAGGAGGTCGGCTCATCGGTCATCGGCGTCCTCTTCCACCAGGCGGACCTCGGCGATCCGGTAGGACTCGCGAAGAGCGTGCGCACGGGCGGTCAACTCCAGGTTGTGCCGCTCGTAGCGGGCACCGGCGAGGTCACGGTGGATCTCGCCGTGCGGGTTGCAGTCGGGCCAGGCCGAGCCGGGCGGGTACTCCAGAACGATGTAGCCAAGCGGGTCAGCCACGGCTGTCCCCCTCTCGATAGACCACCGCGAAACCGGGAAGACCCAGCCCGAAATCTGGATCCGCGGAGGCGGGCCGGAGTGGGGCGCGCAGCTCGGTCTCGTCCACACTGACCATGGGCCGGGCCTGGGACAGCCCGGCCTCCAGCCCTGTCCAGCGGAACGGCTCGTCGCAGTCCCGGCACCGAACCCTGATATCGGCGGAGTAAGCCACGACCGGACCGTCCTCGGCGGTCGTGATGCGATTCACCTCGACTCGCGCTTCGAACGTGAGGTGCGGGCATGACCTATCGGGGTCAGCCACCGGAGGTCACCTCCTCGGCGACGCGCTCCAGGTCGGCGAGACGAGCCTCCGCCTGGTCAGCCATCGCTCGCAGGTCGGCAACGACGGCGCGGGCCAGCGCCATCCCGTCGCTGGCCAGCTCGGGCGAGACCGGACCACCGACGATCTCGGCGGTCCCGTCGAAGCGAAAGCCGACGCCCCGCACAGTGACGATGTGGCCCGGCCAGGTGGCGTCATCGCCGAGCTTGCGGCGCAGCCACGAGATGTGCATGTCCAGGGTCTTGGTCGAGCCCCACCACTGGACACCCCACACCTCGCGCATGATCTGCTCACGGGTGACCACCTTCCCGGCGTCGCGAACCAGGACGCGCAGCAGGTCGAACTCCTTGGCCGTCAGGCGGAGTTCCTTGTCCCCCTGCCAGGCCTGGCGGGCGCGCACATCGAGGCGCAGGTCAGCCATCCGTCTTCTCCTTCCACTCGTGGTTCACGCATCCGGGCCACCAGGCTCGGCAGTCGGTGGCGTCGGCATGGCTCATCCGAGCCCCGTCGCCGAAGGTGCACTTCGGGTAGCGGCCGTTGCGGTAGCTGAACACCTCGCGCCAGCGGCAGTTACCACAGCGGCGGCCAGGCGCCCGGAGGTCGCCATACGGCGCGGCCTGCTCGTGCAGGCGCAGCTTGTCCACCACGGCCGACAGTGGATGAATGCCCGCGGCGAGCATGGCGGCCTGCCTCCGGGTCCGGCGCACCGTCTGCGACTCCTTCGGCGGCTCGGGCTTGGGGACATCGGGTGTGCCGAACAGCACCAGTTCCTCAGCCATCGCGGCCGACCAAGCGCAGGCCGGACGGCAGCGCATCGGAGTCGTACGGCACTCGATCCACCGTGACAACGGGCTGCACCTGGCACCACAGCGCCCGCACGTCCCGACCATCCGGCCCGGCGCCGAGCGCCTGGCGAGCCTGGTCGGCGAGCACTGCGGCGGCCTCCATCGCCTCGGCGTCAGGGACCGGCTCCTCGTCGAGCACCGGAGCACCGAGGATCCAGGACAGCAGCCGGATCAGGTCGCGCGCCTCGGTGACGGTCACGACTCCATCCGCAAATCGGTCTGGATGTAGCCGGGCATGGCCTCGGCCATCTGCCGGAGAACCTCGCGAGCCTCGGCCGTGGCCAGCACCTCGTCACGCGGCGGGCCGAGCTGCTCAGCGAGGGCCTCGGCGCAGTGCCCGCACGTCAGCCAGCGCCGGGAGACCACGCTGCCGTCGGCCTGCCGGGTCACGATCGTCAGGGCCGCAACGCCGTGGTGGACGTGGTCGCTCATGGCAGCCTCGGCATCGGGAGGCCGTGCAGCGTGGCCCTGGTGTTCGCGGCCACCGCGCGTAGCCCATGGATGAAGCTGCCCCCGATGGGCGTACGAGCCGGGTCCGGGTAGTAGTGCTGCTCAACCTTCCCGGTATCGCGTCGCTTCGTCCCGGTCCACAGGCGGCCGTGGATGTCTACGAGGTAGACGCCGAGGACCTCGACGGCGTCCTCCCGCTGGTGGAAGCGGCGCTCCAGCCGGTCCCGCTGGAAGCGCGCGTTCTCCTCGGCCGTGGCCTGGGCCGAGTCGTGCATGACGGCGTGCGCCTCGAACATCAGGCTGAAGGCGTGCAGGGTGTGCTCGCTCTTCTCCTGCTGCTTGAGGATCTCGCCCTTGGCGACGTCGGTCATCAGGCCGGGGTAGGCGTCGGGCGGGACGCTCGGCGCGATGGCGGCCAGGGTGCCGGTGGTGAGCTGCTCGCCGTCCCAGTGCAGGGTCCTGAACTCGTGCAGCGAGTCCCACGCGGTGTGGGCGTCGAGCTGCTGGGCGACCTCGGCGGCGAACACGGATCGGTCGATCACGACTCCTCCTCAGGGGTGTTGTGTAGCAGCGCGGCCACGCCCTGGGCGACGGTGTCCAGCTCGTGCTGCATCTCCGAGACCGTGAGACCGGTCTGGGAGTTGACCCGGGCGACGTAGTTCACCCAGTAGTGCAGGCCCGCGCGGAGCCGGGCGATCTCAACCTCGTGCAACAGGCCAGAGATGTTCTTCATCGTGGACTCGGTGAGGACGAGCTGGCCGTTCTCGTCGAGGGTGCCGCTCGCGGTGCGCTGAAGGTAGAGCGCCCGCTGCGCCTCGCGGATCGCCCCCTCCTGGTCCTTATTGGGGACTTCCATGTGGGTGATGCGGACCTTCACCGAGGGCTCCTTGTCGGCCTCGGGTGCGGGCTGCACACGCTCAACGTGCGCCAGCTCGACGATGGCCATCACTCGACAGCCGGGCCGGTCGTAGATCGGCCTGATGTGCGGCTCGATCGCAGCGGCGGCGGCCGATCCGACCTTGGAGTCGAACTTGAGCGAGGTGGTCATGCGTTCCCCCAGATGCGGATGACTGCGCCGGGCTCGCCCAGCGCGTGCTCGTGGACGTACGGGAAGGTCTTGATCAGGCGGCCGTCGATCACCTGGGAGTCGTCGGCGTAGACCACGCCGGTCAGCGCGTCACCAATCGCACGGGCGTAGTGGTCCCAGTCCGAGGAGGACCGGGTGATCGACCAGGCGGCGGTCGCGGTCCGCGGCTTGGCCACAGTGACGACACTCTCCAGCCGTACCGGGCCGAGCAGCTCGGCATGCCGCATGCGGACGACGTCGCATTGCAGGCACGGCGCAGTGCGGCCGAGGCCGACCCATTCGTGGCGGCCGAGGGCGTCGAGGGCGGCCCCGCGGATGCGTTCCCGCCAGTCCCGCAGCTCGGACCCGTTGGCGTGGTAAGCGCGGCCGTGCTTGCCGGTGCGCAGGTTGCCCTGCCCGGCCGGGACGCCCTTCACAGTGAGGATCAGCAGCGGGGCCGTCATGTCGTGCTCGCCTTCGCCTCACGCGCAGCGGCAGCACGGCGGACACTGCGCTCGTGCTGACAGGCCCGGCACACGCGGCTGCGATGCCGCTTCCCGCGCAGGATCCGATACCGGACCTGTGTGTTCTCCGGCGTCCACTCGTGCCCATGCGGGCAGTGCGTGGCCAGCTCGACCCCGTGGACTCCGACGCGCCGGTCTGTCCGGCGCACCCTGCGCGGTGTCTCCCCCTCGTGCCACAGCCGCAGCACCGTCTTGCGGGCCGTACCGACCCGGGCGACCAGCGCCTTGTAGCCGATCCCCAGTAGCTCGGCGGCCTTCACGTAGTCGTCCGCCGTCGCCAGGGCGGCCACCGCGTCCCGGTAGGTCGGGGTGAGGCGGGCGAGGACCTGGCCGACGGCGAGCCGCTCGACGATCCGCTCCTCGTGGCTCGGCTGCACGGGCGAATACCAGTAGGCGACGAACCGGGGGCCGCTCGCCACGCCAGCGTCCCACCTGCGGTCGGCGTAGCCGTAGTGCCGGTAGCCGTCGCGGATCTCCCGGTAGATGGCCTGCCAACCGACGCGGATCAGCTCTGCCCGGGTTGGCGGGGTCTCGGCCGCGCACAGATGCTCAGCGATGGCCGACCACGCGGCGTCGCGGCGGTCACTGATGTCGGCCGCCATGGACCGGTCGGCCACCAGCGCGGCCCGGGTCATCTGCTCCAGGTCGGCCAGAGTGAAGCCGTGCCGGACCTCGATATCGCCGATCATTCCGACGCCTCCGCACCAGCGATCAAGAACACGAGCCGCCCCATGACGGAAGTCGGAACACAGCACGGTGTTTCGGTGTCGGCACGCGGGCAGCCGTTGGCGCACCACGCGCACCGGCTCGTGTCCGGGCAGCCGCCGGTGATGGCCGTGGCCGTGCAGGTGGACTCGCACGTACAGCAGGGCGGGCGCGCTGATGAGGCGGGACACCAGGGGTGAGAGTGGGCGCAGGCGTGCAGCCCGAAGACGGTGATCCCGCCGGGCTGGTAGGCGCCGACAGCGACCCCCATGGCCACTGCTGCGAACACGCCTGTTGCCTTCTTGTTCTTGCCGCCGAACATCATCTGATCCGCCTTAGAGGCGATCAGGTCAGCGGCGCCCTCGATACGAGCACGTCTCTGCTCGAACGTCGTGCCGCGCAGCTCGGCGATAGCTAACGGCACCAGGCTGGCGAGCGCTTCCCGCGTATTGGCGAAGATGTCCGCGACCCTCTGCGCTGTCACGTCGTCACCGCCGCAGCCTCGTGCGCTTCCAGGACCTGCTCCGGGATGGGCTGCTGGTCACGGTGCCACTTGCGGTGCAGGCGGGCGTCCTCGGCGGCATCGGCCTTGATGGTGCGCGACTCGCCCTTCCAGCGCTTGCCATCCAAGGCAGTGCAGTCCTCGGTACGGCATACGGCCTGCGCACGGCCACCGTTGACCAGCTCGATCGCGACGATGATGCGCATCAGGCACTCCTTCCGGAAGTCGGGGCGGGGATGGGGGCGTAGCGGGTGCAGCCGGTGGCCTCGCACCCGGTACGGCGCCCGGCGTCGAGCTGGTGGTCGGTGACGGCCGCGCCGCACGCGCAGGGCGGGCGGCTGTCGAGGGCGGCCCGGCGCGCGGCGTACTCGGCGCGGCCGTTGCCGCTGCCGGTCTCCGGGGCGGGCGGCCGGAGCGCCTCGACCGGACGCCAGCCGTGGCCCCGGGCGATGACGACCAGCTCCAGGGCCAGCCGCGTCGGATCGGTGTGGCCTGCAGCGGTGAGGCGGCGGGTGAACGCTGCGGTGAGGGTGTCGGCCGCGCGGCCGAACGGATCGCTGCCCATCACGCCCCCCGAGCCAGCTCGTCGGGGTCGGCGCCGAGGTGCGCCACGATGCGCTCCCAGGCGGCCCGGTCGACATCGGTCCACGGCTCGTCGGCGGTCGGCGCCGAGGCGGTCGGACAGCCGTCGGGATCTCGGCCGCAGCAGAGACAGGCGTCCCCCTGGCGGACGTCGAGCTCCAGGCGCCGGAGCGCGGCGCGCAGTTCTGGGATGTGCTGGTGGTCGAGGAAGCGCTCCTCCTCGATGACCATCCGGGCGTAGCGGGTGAGCGCCTCGGCGCCGTACCCGGCGGCCAGGGCGTCGCGGGCCAGGGCGGCGAGGTGCTTACGGACCCAGCCGGGCGCGGCCCGGTAGCGCGGGATGGCACGGATGACCCGGCGAGCAAGAAGATCTTCCGGTTGCGCCGCAGGCGCCCTCTCACGCGTGCGCGCGTAACGGTCACTCTTTTCGCCTACGGCAACCGGAGAACCCTGCTCCCTGCCACCTGCTACATGCCCCCTGCCACCTGCTACATAAGAAAGCGCCGACTCGTCGGAGTCCCGCGCGGGCTCGTCTGCGCGCGGCACGAACTCGCCTGGGTCCGGCTCGGATAGGTGCGCGCCACCGGGCGGAGGCTCCTCGGGACCGGCCATCTCGGGCGGCGGGGCGGGCAGGCGGCTCGGAACCTTCACGGCTTCGAGCCGCTGGTGCTTGGCCAGCTTCGGCAGGAACAGATAGGGGTCGTCCTCGACGATGTACGGCTGAACGCGCCCGGAGGCGATCAGCTCGCCGAGAAGCCGCTCGACCGCCTGCTCGTCGATGTCATCGTCGTACGGCAGGCAGTTGCCCTTGATCCACCGCGGATCGCCGAGCACGCGGCCATGCTCGTCGGCCTGGTTCCACAGCGCGATATACAACAGGCGGGCATCGCGGGAGTGCTGCCGGGCGAGCTTGCGATCCGACCAGAACTCCGGCTTGACGCTTCGGATACGTGGCATCAGGCGCTCTCCTCCAGCAGGTAGGTCTCCAGCTCCACACCGCGTGACTTCAGCGCCTCGGTCACCGTGGCTACGCCGGTCTCGTCCAAGAGGGCCACGAGCCTGCGGGCGGTCGCGATCGTGATGCGCTCGGAGCTGATCCGGACTTCACAGCCGTTGATCACGTCGAGGAGGTCCTCCCGCGTCATGTCCGGGTAGAACGTCCCCTGCCAGTAGGTCCGGCCACTGACAGAGTCACGCCGACGCAGGGACATGAGCGCCGAACGCTTGATCACACGCTCGCCGTAACGAGTGGTCACCACCTGCCGCACGCGGTCCCACCTCTTGAACCGCTTGTGATGGCCCTCGCGGACATCGTCGTCGAGGACGTACTCCGCCCAAGAACGACCCGCCTGGACGGCGTCCTGGAGCAGCTTGTGCATCCGATCCTTGATCTCGTGCGCCGGTCGCTGCACACCGTTGTCGTCGTATCCCGCCTCGTGGAGCAGCGCGTCGTACTCGGCCCGTTCCTCCGACGAGAGCATCCGGTAGATGTCACTCACTTCTCCCCCTTGATCACGCGCAGACCCGGCCCGCGCGCTGTTCCCACGTCCCGCGTCCACGCCTCCAGGCGGTCGCGCGCCGCGGTGATCGCCGCCCACATGTCCTCGTCACACAGCTCGGCCACGCGGGCGGCATCGAGCTTGGGCAGGCCGTCGCCGAGCTGGACGATCAGGCGGTAGACCTCTCGGCGCAGCCGCGCGGCCTGCACATCGGCCGACTCCTGGACGTAGGTGGCCAAGGCCTCTTCCACCCGGCGAGAGGCCGGTTCCACAGCGGCCCCGGTGGTCTTCACCTCGCCGAGGGCCTGGCGGGCGACCTCGCGCACCGGCTCAGGAACGACCACCTCGGCCTTGCCCTGACGGACGACGCCACGCTCGGCGACGTCGCGGATCCGGTCCACCTTGTCGAGCGTCGAGCCCGAGTAACCCGTGCCGACCGCGGCGACCTTCCGGGTTTCACGATCCGCTTGGGAACCTTCCGCCAACTTGGCGGAAGGTTCGAGGTCGGTACGTCTTCCCTGGCGTTCCTTCGCCTTCGGTGCCAGCACCCGCGCCCGCCGCTCGCGTGCCCGGCTGGCCTCATACGGCGTCAGCGACTTGCGGCAGGTGTTCTCGTCGGCCTCGGCCCTCAGCACCTCGGGCGCCGTCGCGAGGTCCACGATCGTCACGGGGACCTCGCTCCAGCCGAGCAGCCGAACGGCCGCCAGACGCCGGCCTCCCGCGACCAGCTCCCGGGCCTCGGTGATGACGACCGGATGCAGCAGGCCCACCTCGGCAATGGAGGCCGCCAGCTCGTCCAGGTCGCCGAGGTCCGTACGGTCCCGCTCGCCGATCGTGATGGCATCCACGGAGATCCTCATCCCGCCGCCTTCATCCGGTTGAGCAGCCTCTGGCGCTGGCGGGGCGTCATTCCGCCCCACAGGCCGTACCGCTCATCCCTGGCGAGCGCGTAGACCGCGCACTGCGGCCGGACCAGGCATCCCGCGCAGATCTTCTTGCCCTTGGCGTAGGCGCGGGTCTCGGCCCCGGGACTCCCTGTCACGTCGCCGCCCTTCGGGAAGAACAGCTTCGGATCGGCCTCGCGGCATGCGGCCCGGTCCCGCCAGCTCTCAGCGCGCGGGGTGTCGATCCCCCACGCGCCGTAGCGGTCACGCAGTCTCATCGCGTCCTCCTCGACGTCGAGGGGGAGCCGCCGCGGCCCCCGTTCCGCGGAAGCACCACAGTCGCGGGCCGAGACCGATCTGCGCTTGCGCGGGAGCGGGAGCGACGGCCGAGCCGATCGCGGTCAACGCCAGCGCGCCGCACAGCGCCGCATTGGTCAGCGTCCACTCCGCCTCGAGCTCAAGTCCGCCGTTTCGTGGCGTGAGGACGTCGAGGTGGCGCTGGAGAGGCTGCTCGGCTCCATGACCCCGGAAAGAGCGCT
>NZ_JBFBCE010000066.1:0-53216 GCF_040689595.1 Streptosporangium sp. NPDC051023
CGGTCGTCGGCCCGCCGTACGGTGAACGTTCACCGTACGGCGGGCCGACGACCGGCGAGCCCCGCCACGGCCGAAGGACCGGCCGTTTCCCTGGGGCCTACGCGAACTCGGCCGCGATCAGCTCGGCGATCTCCGCCGCGTTCAGGGCCGCGCCCTTACGGAGGTTGTCGCCGCAGACGAACAGGTCGAGGGTGTTCGGGAAGTCGAGCGCCTGGCGGACCCGGCCCACGTAGGTGGGGTCGGTGCCGACGACGTCGGCGGGTGTCGGGAAGACGCCGTTGGCCGGGTCGTCCATGACGACCACGGTCGGGGCCGCCTCCAGGATCCGGTGCGCGTCGGCGACGGTGATCTCACGTTCGAAGGTCGCGTGCACGGCCAGCGAGTGGGTCGTGATCACCGGGACGCGGACACAGGTCGCGGAGACCTTCAGGTCGTCGATCCCGAGGATCTTCCTGGACTCGTTGCGGAGCTTGATCTCCTCGGAGGCCCAGCCACCGTCCTTGAGCGAGCCCGCCCACGGGACGACGTTGAACGCGACCGGCGCGGGGAAGGGCGACTCATCCTCGCCGAGCTTGTTCTGCAGCACCTTGCGCACGTCACCCGCGGTCTGCCCGACCGTCCTGTCGCCCGCGAGCGCCTCGACCTCGTCGTAGAGACGGGCGGAGCCCGCGACACCCGCGCCGGAGACCGCCTGGTAGGAGGCGACGACCAGCTCGCGCAGGCCGTACTCCTCGTGGAGCGCGCCCATCGCGGCCATCATCGACAGCGTGGTGCAGTTGGGGGTCGAGACGATGCCCAGCGGGCGGTTGCGCGCGGCCTCCGGGTTGACCTCGGGCACGACCAGCGGAACCTCGGGGTTCATCCGGAAGGTACCCGACTTGTCGATGGCGACCGCGCCGCGCTCGGCAGCGATCGGTACCCACACGGCGGAGACCTCGTCGGGCACGTCGAAGATCGCGATGTCGACACCGTCGAAGACCTCGGGGGTCAGCTCCTGGACGACCAGGTCCTCCCCACGGACCTGGAGGACCTTGCCCGCGGACCTGGCGGACGCGACGAGCTTGATGTCGCCGTAGATGTCCTCACGGTTGGTGATGATGTCGCGCATGACGGTGCCGACCGCACCGGTCGCGCCGATCAGAGCGAGAGTTGGCTTGCGGCTCATCGGCCGGTACCTCCGTAGATCACAGCTTCAACCTGGTCGGCGTCGAGATTGAACGCGCGGTGCGCGGCGCTGACGGCCGCGTCCACCTCGTCCTGCCCGACGATCACCGAGATGCGGATCTCCGAGGTGGAGATCATCTCGATGTTCACCCCCGCGTCGGCGAGGGCGGCGAAGAACGTCGCGGTGACGCCGGGGTGCGAGCGCATGCCCGCGCCGATCAGCGAGACCTTCCCGATCTGGTCGTCGAAGAGCAGCGTCTCGAAACCGATGTTCTGCTGGATCTTCTTCAGTGCGGTGAGCGCCGTTGAGCCGTCGCTCGCGGGCAGCGTGAAGGAGATGTCCGTCCGGCCGGTCGCCGCCGCAGACACGTTCTGCACGATCATGTCGATGTTGACTTCGGCGTCGGCCAGCGTTTTGAAGATCGTGGCAGCCTCGCCGACCTTGTCGGGAACCCCGACAACGGTGATCTTGGCCTCGCTCCGGTCGTGCGCGACGCCAGAGATGATCGGCTGCTCCATCTGCGTTCCTTCACTGTCGGGGTCTGAGGTGACCCACGTGCCTTCCTTGGTGCTGAACGAGCTTCTTACATGAATCGGCAGGTCGAAACGGCGGGCGTACTCGACACAGCGCAGGTGCAGGATCTTGGCACCGCAGGCCGCCATCTCCATCATCTCCTCGTAGGAGATCTTGGGGATCTTACGGGCGACCGGGACGATGCGCGGATCCGCGGTGAAGACGCCGTCCACGTCGGTGTAGATCTCACACACGTCGGCCTCGAGGGCCGCGGCGAGCGCGACGGCGGTCGTGTCGGAGCCGCCCCTGCCGAGGGTGGTGATGTCCTTGGTGTCCTGGGAGACGCCCTGGAACCCGGCCACGATCGCCACCTGACCGGCGTCGAGGGCCTCGCGGATCCTGCCGGGCGTCACGTCGATGATGCGGGCACGACCGTGCGAGGAGTCGGTGATCACACCGGCCTGGGACCCGGTGAACGAGCGCGCCTCCTGGCCCAGGTTGGCGATCGCCATCGCCAGCAGCGCCATCGAGATGCGCTCACCCGAGGTGAGGAGCATGTCGAGCTCGCGCCCCGGGGGCAGCGGCGAGACCTGCTGTGCGAGGTCCAGCAACTCGTCGGTGGTGTCGCCCATCGCCGAGACGATCACCACGACGTCGTTGCCGGCTTTTTTCGTCGCGACGATACGCTGGGCGACCCGCTTGATGCAGGACGCGTCGGCGACGGACGAACCACCGTACTTCTGAACAACGAGCGCCACGAGATGTCTCCGAAGCAATCTAGGGCTGTGGAGCTCTCAGTCTACTGGCGCATAGGTGAAGCACTTCTGATTTGGCCCAGTATGTGGACAATCACACCGTTGTGCGCTCTTCAGCCACGTCCAGTCGCGTGTGGGCGACAAGTGCCTGAAGGGCGCGCAGAGCCGCGCCTGCGTGGTTGCCCCAGGTGTTGAAGTAGGAGTACTGCCACCACCACAGCGCCTCAAGGGGACGGCCCGCCTGGTAGTGCCTGAGCCCGTGCAGAAGGTCGGCGGCCACGGCGGTCAGGTCGTCGGAGAGACGGTACGGCGTGACCGAGGTGTCCTTGTAAGGATCGAAGACCTCGGCGTAGTCGTCCACCGGCTTGAGCCTCTCGGCCAGGGCCGTACGGACGGCGTCGACGTCCGGGTCCTCGCTCAGGTGCGGCTCCCAGTTGCCGGACAGGATCACGTCCTGGCTGGCGCCGAGCTGCGCGCCCGCCGAGCTGACCTGCGCGACCTCGACCAGCAGCAGCGGCAGGATGGCGTCACCGCCCTCACCCCCGGCCAACCTCGTCAGGCCGTCGATGTAGTTCTCCGCGTGCTCGGCGACACGTTCCGCCAGAGCACCCCATGCGTCAGACATCCAGCAGCCTCCTTCCCTCGAACGCGCGGCCCAGGGTGACCTCGTCGGCGTATTCGAGGTCACCGCCCACGGGCAGCCCGCTGGCCAGTCGTGTGACTCTCAGCCCCATCGGCTTCACCAGACGGGCGAGATAGGTCGCCGTCGCCTCCCCCTCCAGGTTGGGGTCGGTGGCGAGGATCAGCTCGGTGACCTGGCCGTCGGCCAGGCGCGCCATCAGCTCGCGAATGCGCAGGTCGTCGGGGCCGACTCCGTCGATCGGGCTGATCGCGCCACCGAGAACGTGGTACCGCCCCCGGAACTCGCGGGTCTTCTCGATCGCCACGACGTCCTTCGACTCCTCGACCACGCAGATCACGTGGGGGTCGCGCCGGGCATCACGGCAGATCCGGCACTCCTCCTCCGCGGCGACGTTCCCGCAGACCCGGCAGAAGCGAACCTTGTCCTTGACCTCGAGCAGGGCGTGGGCGAGCCGTTTCACGTCGGCCGGCTCCGCGGCCAGCAGGTGGAAGGCGATCCGCTGCGCGCTCTTCGGACCGACGCCGGGCAACATGCCCAGCTCGTCGATCAGGTTCTGGACGACCCCCTCGTACATGACCTAGAACCCGGGCAGCTGGCCGAGGCCGCTCCCGCCTCCCAGTCCTTGCGCGAGCGGGCCAAGCTTCTCCTGCTGGAGGTCGGCGGCGGCGCGGACCGCGTCCCTGATCGCCGCGATGACCAGGTCGGCGATGGTCTCAGCCGTGTCCTGGGGGTCACCGGGGTCGACGGCCTCGGGACTGATCTTCAGCTCCAGCAACTCGCCGCCGCCGTTGACCGTGGCGACGACCAGGCCGCCGCCCGCCGAGCCCTCGACCTGGGCGTCGTTCAACTCCTGCTGGGCGCTCACAAGCTGCTGCTGCATGAGCTGTGCCTGCTCCAGCAGCTGCTGCAGGTTGACATCCCCTGGGTTCACCGTCGTTGTGCTCCTCATCCGTGACGTCAGTCGTCACGAGCCTACGGGGTCCGAGGCAGGTGTTGTACTGGCGCATGCCCGTGTTCCCCCCGGACGAGGGCTAAACCCGTCCGTCTGCGCCCCGGGCGGAGCATGGACGGGCCCGGAGCCGCTTCAGGTGTGGTCGATCTCGCCGATGATCTGGCCGCCGAGCTCACGCTGGATGAGCGCCATGCCGCTGAGCGCGTCAACGTCGGCGTCGGCGTCGTTGAGCGGGTCGACCTCGTCGGTCTCCGGGACGGGAGCGCGTCCCGGCACGGTTTCCGGCCAGGCGGGCCTGCCACTCCCCGCCTTCGGCCCCGTCTGGGCGGCCGCCTTGGCCGCGGAGCGCGCCGCGGCGAGGCCGGGACTCGGGGGCGGAGGCGAGCCGGGGTCGTCGGGAAGCGGCGCGTCGGGCCAGGACTCGTCGGTGGCCTGCGAGCTCTGGCGGGCCGGAGCCTGCTGCGCCTGCCGCTGGACCTGCTGGGGCTCGTGAACAACGACCGGGGGCGCCGGAGCGGGGGGCGCCGATGCGGGTCCCGAGGCAGGCCCCGGGGCGGGCTCGTGACGGGGCGGGGCGGGCGGCCTCTGCGGGGCCGCGGCAGGACGCGCGCCACCGGCCGGGGCGGGCGCGCCGCCGACGACGGCCTCGACCTTCCAGGTGCCGCCGAGCACGTCTGTCAGCGCCGCCGCGACCACCACGTCCTTGCCGCCACCGATGAAGTTGCGCATCGCGCCCACCTGGGCGAACCCGAGCGTGACGACCTTGCCCTCGACGCCGACGACCTGGGCGTTGGTGTTGACGTTCGCCCAGACGACGATGCTGCGCTGCTTAAGCACCCCGAGCACCTGCGGCCACGCCTGCTGGACGGTCCCGGCCTCCGCCCCGGAGACCGGCACGGAGACCGGTGCGGACATGGGGGCCGCCGTTGCGTGCTGGGGCGCCTGCTGGACCTGTGTCTGTGGCCCGGGGGCTCCCGGCCTGGCGGGGGCGGGCCAGTCGTCGTCCTGGGAGCCCGAGCGGGGGGGCGGGGGGGCGGTAGCCGTACCGGGGGCGGAGGACGCCTGTACGGCGGGCGCCGCGGAGGTCACCGGAGCGGGGGCCTGGACGGCCACGACGGGCGGGACGTACGCGGCGGCGGGGACGGGCGCCGCGGGAACGGGAACGGGAGCACCGACGGGGACACCGGCGGGCGCGGAGAACGCCGTGACGCCGCCCTTCTCGAGCCGCTCCAGCCTGGCCAGCAGCGCCGCCTCGCCCTGCGCGACTCCGGGAAGCAACGTCCTGGCGCACATGAGCTCGAGCAGCAGCCGCGGCGAGGCCGCGCCGCGCATCTCGATCAGGCCCCCGTTGAAGATCTCCGCGGCGCGGGTCAGCTCGGCGGGCCCCATCGAGGTGGCCTGCTCCTGGAGCCGCTCAAGCTCGTCGCCGGGGCGGTCGAGCAGCCCGCTAGTGGCTGCCTCCGGCACGTTCGCCAGAATCACCAAGTCACGGAAGCGCTCCAGCAGGTCCATCGCGAACCTGCGGGGATCGTGGCCTCCCTCGATCACCCGGTTGACGGCCTGGAAGACGCGTGCGCCATCACGGGCGGCGAAGGCCGCGATCATGTCGTCGAGCAGGTCACCGTCGGTGTAGCCCAGCAGGGAGACCGCACGGGCGTAGGTGATGCCCGCCTCGTCGGATCCGGCGAACAGCTGGTCCAGGATCGACAGCGAGTCGCGGGCCGACCCCGCCCCCGCCCTGACCACCAGCGGCAGCGCGGCGGGCTCGAACGGGACGTCCTCCGAGGTGAGGATCTCCTCCATGAGCGCGCGCAGCGCGGCGGGGGGGATCAGCCTGAAGGGATAGTGGTGGGTGCGGGACTTGATCGTCCCGATGACCTTTTCCGGCTCCGTGGTCGCGAAGACGAACTTCAGGTGCGGCGGAGGCTCCTCGACGAGCTTGAGCAGCGCGTTGAACCCCTCGCGGGTCACCATGTGCGCCTCGTCGATGATGTAGATCTTGAAGCGCGCGGACACGGGCGCGAAGAAGGCCCGTTCGCGCAGATCGCGGGCGTCGTCCACACCACCGTGCGACGCGGCGTCGATCTCGATGACGTCGAGGTGCCCGGAGCCCGTGGGGGCCAGCGCCACGCAGGAGTCGCACTCCCCGCAGGGATCGGGGGTCGGCCCCTTCTCACAGTTCAGTGAACGGGCCAGGATGCGGGCGCTGGAGGTCTTGCCGCATCCCCTCGGCCCGCTGAACAGATAGGCGTGGTTGATCCGGCCGCTTCGCAGCGCCTGCCGCAACGGCTCGGTGACGTGCTCCTGCCCCTTGACCTCGGCGAAGGTCCCGGGCCGGTACTTGCGGTACAACGCAAGACTCATGCGACGATCCCACCTGCGAGGGAGCCTGAAACGAAGAGACCCCTCGCACACCCGCCAGAGCCTGCTTATCCTTGCTGCCTTCCGGCCCTGGGGAGGTTCACAGGATGACGCCGCGCGAGGGGTCCTGGGCCAGTCTAGCCTCTGATCTGAGTGCTCGGGGGCACGAACGCCGACCGCGAATATGTGGTCAACGCACCCCCGAAAGTTCGATAAGCTTCTCCACGGAGGATTCGCCTAGTTGGCCTAGGGCGCACGCTTGGAAAGCGTGTTGGGGGCAACCCCTCAGGAGTTCGAATCTCCTATCCTCCGCGCTTTGGTTGAGCAGCAAGAAGACGAAGGGCCCGGACCTATCCAGCCGGGCCCTTCGTGCTGTCCGGCCTCGGTCAGCCCTCGTCGTCGCTCGCGCCGGGGGCGAGGGCGGGAGAGGGGAAGGCGTGACGGGCCTCTCCGCCGGACCACCAGACGCCGATCGCGAAGACCGCGGCCGCTTCGAGCAGCGCCGCGCGCTCCAACCCTCCGCAGGCGAGCGGAACACACCCCATCGACGTGATCAGTTCGGCCACCAAAGCGGCGGCGGGTGCGGCGTCCACGCAGAAGGGCACCGCCAGCGGCGTCCCTTCGAAGGCCGGCCGGGGCAGGGTCCAGATGCTCTCGTGGCAGATACCGAACACCTTGGCGATCCGGGCGTCGGGGGCGGCGGCCGCCATCCGGGTGGCGACCGAGTCCGTGCCGCCTGTCGTGGTCAACACCGGTCCGGCGGCTCCGGGCTTCATCGGCACCGTGCAGTCGAGCACGGTCCTGCCGGCAAGGGCCGGGGCCAGTTCCGCGGCCAGCGTCGGCGCGACCTCGGCGGGTACGGCGACGAGCACGGCCTCGCCGTACCGGGCCGCTTCGACGAGGCTGCCGTGCCCTGTGGCCCCGACGTCGGCCGCCGTCTTGGCGGCGGCCTCGATGTCCCGCCCGCCCACCAGAACCTGGTGTCCGGCCCGCGCCCAGGCCCCGCCCAGTGCCGTGGCCATGGCGCCCGTACCAAGAATGCCGATGCGCATTGTCATGCTCCGTTCACGTGGTGAATGTCGTGCTCAGGACGCTATGAGAGGCGATGGACACCACACGGTAGGCATCGGCTGGGCAGGATGTCCGTATGGGACAGCCGAACGACGTGGTCGACATGGCGGGGGACGTGTTCGCGGCGGACTGCCGGGCTCGGATCGCCTTCGAGGTGCTGGCCAACCGCTGGGACAGCGTGGTGGTCTTCATCCTCGGCGAGGGGGGCCCGATGCGACCGCGGGCGATGCTGGACCGGATCGGGGGGATCAGTCCCAAGGTGCTCAACCAGACACTGCGGCGACTGGAGTACAACGGCCTGGTGGAGCGCCGCCGCTACGCCGAGGCGCCACCTCGCGTTGACTACACCCTCACCGAGGCAGGCAGCGCGCTGATCGGCCCGATCCGCGCGCTGGGCGCCTGGGCGGCGGTCTACGGGGACGCCGTCGTCTCAGCCCAGGACCGCTTCGGAGGGGCCGGATCACACCTGTGATCCGGCCCCTCCGGCGTTGTCGTCTCTTCTTCTTCCCCGTTTCGAGCCTCTTTCTCGTTTCGAGTCTCGGCTGACGGTCGTCTTTCCCGTTTCGGGTCTCGGCTGACGGCCGTCGCCGTTCTCACCCTCGAACCGGGGCCTTCAGTCACCGGAGTGCTTGCCCAGCCTCACGATCGTCGTGGCGGTCGAACCGTCGGGTCGCCGAAGTCTCACCCTGGCCAGGTCACCGGGCTCGAACCTGCCGAGCGCCCTGGCCAGGTCCTGCACGGTCGGGGTCGGGACGCCGTCGATCGAGACGATCACACTGCCGGGTTTGAGAGCCGCCCGCGCCGTACCGTCACCCTCCGCCACCCGCACCACGCCGACGCCCGCGGGCTCGCCTCTGCGGCTGACCACGGTCTGCGTCGTGACCCCGAGGGTGGCCCGATCGGTTTTGGTGACCTTGCCGTTCTTGATGATCTGGCGGGCGACGTCGGTGACGGTGTTGGACGGAATCGCGAAGCCGATGCCGGGGAGCGTGCTGCCGGTCTCGGCGTTGACGACGTTGGCGACCAGAACGCCGACGACCTCGCCCGCGAGGTCGACCAGGGCGCCGCCGCTGTTGCCCGGGTTGATCGCAGCAGTGGTCTGGATGAGGCCGTTGATCGTGGTGCCGGTTGAGGCGGCGTTCTCGGCCTGGAACGGGACGGTACGGCCAAGCCCCGAGACGATGCCGTCCGAGACGCTGCCGGACAGGCCGAGCGGGTTGCCCATGGCCAGCACGATCTGGCCGATGGACAGCTGGTCGGAGTCGCCGAAGTCGGCGGGGACGAGGCCTGTCGGATCGGCCACCTCGAGTACGGCGAGGTCGCTCGGCTCGTAGGTCCCGACCACCCTGGCGGCCCGGGAGGCACCGCCCGTGGCGAGCGACACCTCGAAGCCCGTGGCACCGGCGACCACGTGGGCGTTCGTCACGATGTGCCCGGAGGTGTCGTAGACGATGCCCGAGCCCTCGCCGAGCTCCTTCGAACCGGCCTTCGTGATGATCTGCACGACGGACGGGAGCACCCTGGCGATGCCCCTGCGGTAGTCGGCCTCCAGTGTCGTCAAGTTTCTCACCGCCGGGACCGCCGAGACGGCCCGCGCCCCCGGGCTCCGTTTCCGCGGCCGCGGCTCTGCGTTCGGATCACCACCGGCGAACAACGACACCACAGCCAGTAAACTTATAGTTACTATCAGCGCTCTCCTCATGCGAGGTATCTGCCCAGATCATCATAGAAAGCCGCATATAGAGAGTTATGTTTCGAATTTCCCATTCCTCGCTGCGGCCGGGGGATCGGATCGCGCGAGCCCGCTCACGATCGCGCCTCCTCGCACGTCACGGCGTAGATCAGGAGGTTCGGGGAAGGGATGAGAGCACGCCGGGAGCGAGAGCGCGCGGGAAGGCGCACAGCCACGGACCGGCGACATATGGCATGTGACGCCTTTGCGGTGGCGTGCGAGCCACCGGCATGCCGGGCCCTCCTGAGGGCAGTGGGGGTCCCAAGCCAATCGAAGGGACGTCTGCGATGGATTTCAAGGACGATGCCCAACTGGACAGCTCACAGGTCGAGAGCGGCAGCCGGAGGAGGATCCCCGGCGGCGGACTCACGATCGGCGGCGGTGCGGCCGGGATCATCGTGCTCATCCTGGCGCTGCTGTTCGGGATCAATCCGGGGGACATCACCGGAGGGAGCGAGCCCGCACCGGTCGGGCCGAGCTCGGACCTGAGCGCCAAGTGCAGAACCGGGCAGGACGCCGACCAGAGCGACGAGTGCCGGGTCGTCGGCGTGGTCAACAGCATCCAGGACTACTGGCCCACGGTCGTACAGGACTACCGGCCCGCGAAGACCGTGATGTTCTCCGGCCAGGTGAACACCGCCTGCGGTGCGGCGGACGCCTCGGTCGGCCCGTTCTACTGCCCGGCGGACCAGAAGGTCTACCTCGACCTGAGCTTCTTCGACGAGTTGCAGAGCAGGTTCGGCGCCAGGGGCGGCCCGTTCGCCCAGGCGTATGTGATCGGACACGAGTACGGCCACCATGTGCAGAACCTGCTGGGCACCAACGCCATGGTCCAGGGCGACCGCCAGGGCCCGGAGAGCGGCTCGGTACGGCTCGAGCTGCAGGCCGACTGCTACGCGGGCGCGTGGGCGAAGAACGCCTACCAGACGGGCCTGTTCGAGAAGCCCTTCACCAGGCAGGACATCGAGGAGGCGCTGAGCGCGGCCTCCGCCGTCGGGGACGACAGCATCCAGGAGCGCACCCAGGGGCGGGTCAATCCGGATGGTTTCACCCATGGAACATCCGCGCAGCGTGTCAAGTGGTTCACCACCGGTTATGAGAGCGGCGACCCCAGGAAGTGCGACACGTTCGCCGGGAGTCTCTGAGGGGATCGCTGACCTGGTACAGAAGTGGCCGGGCAGGCAAAAAATCCGAATCTCTCATAAACTACGTACTGTGATCTTCAAGCTGGTCGGCGATGGACGGCCCTACCCCGAGCATGGTCTCTCGCATCGCGAGTGGGCGCAGATACCGCCACGACAGGTCCGGCTCGACACCCTGATCACCACGAAAGCGGTGCTCGACCTGCACTCCCTGCTCGCCAAGGACTCCACGTTCTACGGCGACCTGTTCCCGCACGTCGTCCAGTGGCGCGGCGACCTCTACCTGGAGGACGGCCTGCACCGCGCACTGCGCTCGGCCCTGCACCAGCGCTCGATCCTGCACGCCCGCGTCCTGGAGCTGCCCACGGAGAGCTGAGCACCCCTGGGGCTGAGAGGCCAGAGGGATCCACGAACACGAAGAGGGGCTCCCGGCACCGGGAGCCCCTCTTCAGTGGCGATGGAGGTGGGATTCGCACCCACCAGGTCACCAAGTCTGATGCGGCCACTTCCGGGGCATTCCGACCGCACCCACCCTCATGATCAGCGAATGCGGTGGTCCACCCAGACCCGGCCGGCCTCGGCGGCGCGGGCCCGGAACTCCCGGCCTTCGTCGGGGCCGTACATCGCCTTGTAGACACGGAACAGGGTCCACAGGGCGGCCAGGCCGGTCACAGCGGCAGCGGGCGCGTCCCGCCACGCGGGAACCTCCACGAGGAGGCCCTCGACCTGCCGCGGCGTGTGACCCGCCTCGATGAGGCGGGGGCCGAGCATGAAGGGGTCGATCCAGGTGACGCCGCGCGCCGCGAATCCCCAGTCGATGACCTCGACCCGCTCCGAGGTGACGTGAAGGTTGCCGGGGTGTAGGTCGTAGTGCAGGAGCGTGTCCCCGGTCAGGGCCTCGACGTCGAATCCGTCGAGCGCGGCGACGTACAGGTCCCGGTGCTGCAACACGCCTTTGGGTTTGTCGAGCATGTGACGGCCCTTGGCCAGCAGGAAGCCGACGTTGTCGGCCACCGGCGGCGCGTCGTCGGCAGGGCATGGGGTGAGGAGATCGCCGAGCCGGGCGACGGTGTCGAGCACGGCGGGAACGTCAGGTGATCCCGGCGACAGGTCCGCGCGACGGCCCTCGACGTGGTCGAACAGCATCACGATCCAGCCGTCGACGTCACCGCTCCACGTCATGCGCGGCGTGGGGACGGTGGAGGGCAGATTGCCGCCCGCCCACCTTTCCCGCTCGTACAGACGCGCGGCCGAGCTGTCAGAGGCGACGGCCTTGAGGAAGACGCGCCCGCCGTCCTCGGTGTGCAGGCAGGCCGCGAGTCCCGGCATCAGGCCCGAGGTCATGGTCTCGGTCTTGAGGACCGTTCCGACCTGATCCTGGATGGCGGCGCGGAGGGTGTCGGGAAGGTCCTCCCACTGTGCTTTGGCCACGGTCAGCTCTCCTTCGGGTCGTCGTAGCAGCCCTGGTGGCACTGGCTGCACTCGCTTCTGGGGATCCACAGGTCAGCGATGACCGGCAGGCCGGCCGCACGCATCGCTTCGACCGTAGCGCCGACCACCGCGGCCGGATCGCTGATCGCAGCACCGGGGGTGTCGGCGGGCACATGGTGGATGTAGCGGTGCGCCACGCGCTGGCAGAACTCGGTGTAGTCGCGGGTGTAGGTCAGGAAGGTGTGCCACCCGACGTCGACCTGCTCGGACGGCGACAGGCCCGCCCCGGGGTTGAGGGCGCAGGCGGCGAGGAACGCGAGGGCCTGCTCCATGACGCGCTCGGCGTCACTGAGAGGGATGTTCTCCTCGACGGCGACGCGGGCGGCGAGCCGGTCGAACAGGTCGGGATGGATAAGGGTTCGAGGGTTGGCCAGCTCGTCAGGGGTGAGCTGGCCCGCCAGAGCAGTCATGGAACCTCCGGTCGTATAGGCGGGCCTGGTGGCGCCGCTGGGGAGTCCTTGTGCTGTGGTGCGGTCATTGCCGTGTTCCTCATCAGGCGGACATCGGCCGCTGGTCGCGTCGTGGTGATCAGGTGCTCGTCCGCTCACTTCGATCTGCAGGGGTGCTCTGGTTCTCCTTTCTGCTGGTGACGACGGAAGGGGGCCGAGGCACCCTGGCTCCAGGCCCACGTTCTGGGGCTGCGGGCCACCGCGATGAACAGAGGAGCCGATGTGCGATCAAGGGCCCGTTCGGTCGTGTGCAGTGCCGGGCGAGCCTGACTTTTCAGAGCGGACCCTAGCTCGATAATTCCATATCAGATGGAATCGTTGCAGGAAAATTCCATGTCACATGGAATTGAGGGACGTTAGGATTCGCAGTCGCGGTAGTCCGCGGCGATCCGCTCCAGTTCGCTGCGACCTTCGTCCCCGAAGACGGCGATCGCCTTCACCGAGGCGAAGAGCTGCAGATACACATCGATGTCGCGCGGATCTTGGATCGTGGCGGTCGCCGTCTGGATTCCGACGATGACCATACGGTCGTCGTAGATGTGCACCTCGTGGCCCGGCATGAGACCCGGCGGAGCCTCGACGCGCCACGGGACGATTCCCACCTCGACGTTCGACCGGCGCGACACCTCGATGACGTGCTCGACCTGGGCGGCCATCATGGTGGCGGAGCCCGCTCGCCAGCGCAGGGCTCCCTCGGTCATGACGAAGGTGAACCGCTTGGTCTCGTCGTCCAGGACGTGCTGGCGTGCGACCCGGGCGGCGACCTGCCTCTCACGGTCGGCCGGGGTCATCACCAGGCTGGCCATGCGGCGCATGTAGTCCGCCGTCTGCAGGAGCCCGGAGACGTAGGCGACCTGGAGATCGCGGTACTCGACGGTCTCGGCCTCGACCCGCGCGTAGACCTGCTGTTTACGGTGAGCGCCTCGGCGAAGGATCACACGGGCGCTCTCCAGCTCATCGTGCAGCACCTTCAAGAGATCCAGAACCTCGTCCCGCTGCTCGACCGTGGCACCGTAGGCACGACACAGCGACTCCCCGTCGGCGTACGACGGCAACAACGCACCGTTTTCGATCTTCGAGAGTTTGGACTGGGAGAACCCCGCCCGTCGTGCCGCCTCCGCGCTCGTCAGCCCGGTACCGGACCGAAGGGCGCGGAGCAGCGTCGACAGCTTGTCCCGGGCGTACTGGGACGGCAACGGGGTGGACATGGGGGAATTCTAGAGAGCCCCGTCCTGACCCTTGCGTCTGTACTGCGGGTGCCTGCCCCACCAGTCCCTGAACGGCACCGCGGTTTCCATCAGCGCGTCCCGGCACATTCGGTAGGCGCCTGCCGCGGAGGCCGGAAGCGGTTCGGCGCCGAGGAATCTGCCTTCGGCGTCGTAGTGCATGCGGAGCACGTGCTGATCGTCGAGGAGCCACCAGTCGTGGTCGAGGAGATCGTCTGTCGGCGGCGTCGTCTCGGAGGTGTCGAGGATGTAGACCTCCTCGCCGGCCGCCGTGGTGTAGACGTAGCCCCACTCGCACTCGTACCGCAGGTAGTCCGACAGCGGAGGCGTGACGATGTGGACGCGGTAGCGGCGCCTGCCTGCGGCACGTTCCTCGGCGAGGTGGTCGAACCACGGTCCTCCGTGGGCCCAGCTCGGTTCGGGGTCGCCCGCGAGGTAGCTCGTGACGTTGCCCTGATCGGAGTCGACCGTGTACCGCGGGAGGACCTCCAGGCGGAAGGCCGACCGGGTGAAGTGCTTCTCGATGAAGGTGTCCATCCCCTCCTCATCGAGCATCGGCGAAGACCTCCGCGAGTAGCTCGATCGGGACCTCCACGCAGGTCTCGCCCTCCGGGATGTCCATCTGCGACAGGGCCTCGGCGTCGGTGACGACATAGCCCTGCACGACCACCGTTCCCCGGTCCGTCCGGAACAGGGTGGGGCAGGTGTTCTGAGTGGGGGAAGTGGTGCGCACGAACTGGAGCTTCACGGAACCTCCGAAGTCACGAACGGGCAACACCGATGACGATTCCTCATGAGGTGGAATCAGTCAAGGCTCATGCCGAACACGCCTGGCACACCAACTGCCGTATCCAGGTCACGCGTTCGCTCGCGCTGGTCCTCTTCTCGATCGAAGCCAACGTCGTTCCTTCCGTTCGGAAGGTGAGCTACCACCCCCACCGGGGCCGCGCTTCAAGATCGGTGACCGGGGTCGTCCCCCACGGTCACCTCATGATCTTGATATGCGAAGAGCCCCCGACCCGCTTGTGCAGGTCAGGGGCTCTTGTAGTGGCGGTGGAGGTGGGATTTGAACCCACGGATAGGTTGCCCCATCACACGCTTTCGAGGCGTGCGCCCTCGGCCACTAGGCGACTCCACCGCGGAGCAGCTTACCGGATATCCGCTATTGCTCGTGCATCCGCCGAGAGGCGAAGAACTCGCTGAGGACTCCGGCGCACTCGTCGGCCAGCACCCCCATGACGACCTCGGGCCTGTGGTTGAGACGACGGTCCCGCAGCACGTCCCACAGTGAACCGGCGGCGCCGCCCTTGGGGTCGACGGCGCCGTAGACGACGCGGTCGACCCTGGCCAGCACCGAGGCGCCCGCGCACATCGTGCACGGTTCAAGGGTGACCACCAGCGTGCATCCGGTCAGCCGCCACTCACCGCGGGCCCGCGCCGCCCGGCGCAGGGCGAGGATCTCGGCGTGCGCGGTCGGGTCGCCCTGCGACTCACGGTCGTTGCCCGCCTGCGCCAGCACGGACCCGTCCCGGCCGAGAACCACCGCACCGACCGGCACCTCGCCCCTCGCGCCCGCCTCGACGGCCTGGGCGAGGGCGAGCCGCATCCCGGGGACGTAGTCCGTCACCGAAGCCGATCGAGCTCGTCCGCGAAGGCCAGCCGCTCGGCGATCACCGAGAGCGTGTCCGCGGGGAGCGCGCCCTCCTCCATGCTCAGCTCGATGAGCTCCTCCGGACTCAGCCCGAGGTCGCTCAGCAGCTCGAAGTCGCCCGCAGGCCGTACGCCGAGGTCGGGGGTCTCCTTGTCGGGGGCGACCCCGGCCAGCTCGGTGAAGAGCTCCCCGAGACCGTCGGTCACGCCCGCCTGGGCGTCGGACAGGAAGGCGCGGGGCTCCCGGTCGCCCTGGTAGCGGACGATCGCGAACCACTCGTCCTCGACCTCGACGCACAGCAGGGCCAGCTCGTCACCGTTGAGCCCCAAATGCTCCTGGACGGCGTCGCCCAGGTCGTCGGCTATCTCGGCGGCGCTGAGATCGACCTCAGCGCCGTTCCATCCGTCCGCGGTGCGAACGAAGGCCGCCGAGAACACACTGTTACCGGATTGCCTGGAGGACATGGCCGATCTCCCGAGGTCAGCCGAACACCGAGTCGATTGCGCGTTCGAACGGCTCGGAGAACCCCAGCCGAGCGGCGATGCTGGACAGCACGTCCTCGGGGAGCAGGTCGATGTCCCCGGAGAGGATGCCAAGCTCCATCTCGTCAAGGCCCAGGTCAGCGAAGATCGACAGATCCCCGGCGGGGAGAGCCGTCTCCTCGTCCTGGAGGATCGCGTCCAGCTCGTCCTCGTCGGGCACCGGCACGTCGAGGTATTCCAGCGCCTGCCGCGCGAGCGGGAAGTCCCAGGACGCGGCGATGTCGGAGAGGAAGACCTCCACGTGTTCACCGAACACTCGTAACGCCACGAAGAACTCATCCCCAACGGCGACGAGGCCAATCGTCCCGTTGATGCTCGGCTGCTGGCGCAGAGCCTGGATCAGCCCCTGGAGGTCGGAGGTGAGTGCCACGGGAAGCAACTCCGCCTCCCAGATGTCGTCCTCCCGATAGACGACGATGGCAAAGTCCAGAGGGTCTTCGTCTGACATGGCCATCCCCACCGGTGCGTTCGCTACGGAGACCAATGCTTTCAGAAGCACCGCGCCGCCGTACGCGTCCGGGGCCAAATTGTGATCCAAATCCAGGTGAGCGCGCGATGTCGCACAGGTGCCCACCTGTTGTCATCTGAGCGGCGGTTTGTCCCCTGAGCGGCCGTTCAGGATAGCGTTGGCGCTCATGGAGACCCTCGTCGTCGAGCACCCGCTGGTGGCGCACAAGCTGACCGCCCTGCGGGACGCGAGCACCGACTCACCCACCTTCCGGCGTCTGGCCGACGAGCTGGTGACTCTGCTCGCCTATGAGGCGACCCGCCACGTCCGCGTCACCGAGCTGACGGTGGAGACTCCCGTGGCGACGGCGAAGGGCGTACGGCTGGCGCAGCCGTACCCGCTGGTCGTCCCCATCCTCCGCGCGGGCCTGGGCATGCTGGACGGCATGACCCGGCTGCTGCCGACCGCCGAGGTCGGCTTCCTCGGAATGATCCGCAACGAGACCACGCTCAAGGCGGAGACCTACGCGACCCGGCTGCCGGACGACCTGTCGGGACGCCAGGTCTACGTGGTCGACCCGATGCTCGCAACGGGCGGCACCCTGGCGGCGGCGATCAGGTTCCTCTTCGAGCGCGGCGCTGACGACGTGACCGTGCTGTGCCTGCTGGCCGCTCCCGAGGGGATCGCCCACATGGACGAGGTCTTCGCGGGTAGCGACAGGCCGATCCGCCTGGTGACCGCCGCTCTGGACGAGCGGCTGAACGAGCACGGCTACATCGTCCCCGGCCTCGGAGACGCGGGCGACCGCCTTTACGGCGTCGTCTGAGAAGATCTACCTGGGTTAAGGGGGGTCGTTCCGCCACTTCTCCGTTACACAGTGTGGTTATGTGGGTACGAAGAGTAGCGAGAATATCTCTTCTGTGTTCCCGGCCGAAGGCCGTGGACGCACACCAGGGAGAAGCATGAGCGAGCGAAGCGTCCCGGACCCGGAGTCGGACCCCTACGAGCACGTCAGTGCCGCGTTGCGGGACGAGTTCTCCAAGGTCCACCCCGCGGCCACGGTGACCCGCTGCATCCAGGCGGCGCACTACGGCGCACTCGAGGTGACCGGCCAGGCCCACGCGGGGCTGGTCGAGCGGATCGCCCGCAAGCACCTCGAGGTCCTCGCGCTGGTCGCGGGCGAACGCGGGTGACGGACATCACATCGGCGCGATCAGGTCCTCACGGACATCCCGTGACCTGATCAGCGAAGACGCTTTACCTCGCGAATGGCATGGGTAATGTATACGGCGGGTGCAGTGGGTGAGTGGTCGTAGGAGGCCGCAGTGCAGGTCAAGAAAGCTCTAACGTACAGCGCCATTGCTTTTGTGGCGTTTTACCTGTTCACACGACCAGGTGATGCAGCGAACACAGTTAGGGGCGCCATGGACACCATGTTCAACGCGGCCAATTCTCTGGCCCAATTCGTATCCCATCTGTCATGAGACTGGTGACCCACGGGGACTCGGCTCCCGCGTCGGTCAACCGCTACCTACTCCCCCACGAACAACAAGTGATCATGGTACGGCGTCACCCGGCCGTACTGCTTCGCTCCATCGCCGAGGTCTTCGGCGGCCTGATCATCGCCGGGCTGCTGAGCAGGTGGTTCGGCAGCCAGGGCGGGAGCGGTGCTCTCGTCATCGTCTGGTGGGCCTGGCTCCTGCTGTTGATCCGCTTCGTGTGGAAGGTGGCCGAGTGGTCGGTCGACTACTTCGTGGTCACTTCCAAGCGCATGCTGCTCACAACAGGCCTCATCACACGCAAGGTCGACATGATGCCGCTCGGCAAGGTGACCGACATGAGCTTCCAGCGCTCACTGCTCGGCCGCATGCTGGGATACGGCGAGTTCGTCCTGGAGTCGGCCGGTCAAGATCAGGCCCTGTCCAGAGTGAACTACATCCCCTACCCGGAGACCTTGTACCTCGAGGTCTGTCAGATGCTCTTCCCTGGCGGCAACGATTCGGATGATTAGTGCCCCTATGTCCCGTATGACATAGGGGCCGGGAGAGTCCGCAGGTGGATTCTCTTCACGTGGGGTTACCGATTCGACTGCTTCGTGCAATCATGGCGGGAACATTGACCATCCCCCGCCCTGAGAGATCAGATGCCGAGTCAGGGAACCATCGGTGACCGCGTCCGCGGACTGCGGCTGAGTAGGCGCATGTCTCAGGCCCAGCTGGCAGGGCCTGACCTCTCCGACAGTTATGTCTCCCTCATCGAGTCCGGAAAGCGGACGCCGACCCCCGTGGTCGCGCGTCTTCTCGCTGAACGACTGGGGTGCACAACCGAGTTCTTGCTTCACGGGATCGAGCCGCGCCAGCGGATCGACACCGAACTCGGCCTGCGCCACGCGGAGTTGGAGCTACAACACGGCGACCCATCCGTCGCCGCCGAACGATTCGGCGAGATTGTCAAGGTCGCCGGCGAGGAGAACGCCATGCTGGCCGCGCACGCGCGGCTGGGGCGGGCTCGCTCGCTGGAGGCCCAGAACAAGGTCGAGCCCGCGGTCGAGGCGTTCGAGCGGCTTCGCCGCGAGGCCGCCGCACACCCCGAGCGACTGGCCGACCTGCCTCTGACGGTCGCGCTGAGCCGCTGCTACCAGCGCGCGGGCGACACGCTCCGCGCGCACGATCTGGCCGCGTACGCCCTCACCCAGGTGAACCACCTGGCACTGACCCAGGGCGAGATCGCGATCGAGCTGGCCGCCTCCCTGGTGGAGACCGAAGCCAGCAGGCCGCAGTCTCCCGGCCTGTCCTACGTCAGGCACATCCTGGCCGTCAACGGCGTCCCCTCGGTGGTCAACCGCACCGCCGAGGTCCACTCCCTCTGGCAGGCGAGCATCGTCGCGGCAGAAGGCGAGGACTCGGCGCTGGCCGTACGGCTGGCCGACGACGCGATCGCGACGGGCCGCCCGGCCCGGATGGCCTTCAGGCTCGCCGGGATCGCAGTGGAGTGGGCGAGACTCGCAGTCTCCCTCGGAAGCCCCTCATCCGAGGAGGCCTACGAGTTGGCGACCGCCGCCAGCGGAGTCTTCGCCGCCTTCCCCGAGAAGATCAACGAGCACGCGGGAAGCCTGGTCGTGCTTGCCCGTCTCCAGCTCGGCGACGGCAACCCGGACGGCGCGGTCACCCTGGCCACGTCCGCCCTCGACACCCTGTCCGGTCAGGCAGGCCCGACCACCGCGTCCGTGCACCTGGTCCTCGCCCAGGCCGCGCTCACGCGGGGGGAGAACAACGTCCTGTCCAGGCTGAACACCGCAGGGGAGCTCCTTCATGCCCTGCGATCGGAGCGGTCCAATCCCAACCGGGAGATCGCACGAGCCTGGCGCGAGCTAGGTGACCTTTACGGCAGGGTCGGCGTGGGAGAGGAACAGACAAACGCGTATCGTAGGGCTCTTGAGGCAGCCGGAGTCCGCGACGCGATGGTGGGAATAACAGTCGATTCGACGCTGGTCCGATAAGCAATCCGCCTCCCCCGGCACTCCGGATTTGTTTTTCTGCCTCCGGAATAACTAGGGTCTACCAGTCATTGACTCATAGGATGATTGGTTTCTCCGGAGGAGGCGGACTGTGAGTCTGCGTACGGCGCAGCGGGCGTCTCTCGTTGACCAGGTGATCGATCAGCTCAAAGAGCAGATCACTTCGAACTCCTGGCAGATGCACGCGAAGATCCCCACCGAGACCGTGCTCGCCGAGCAGCTCGGTGTGGGACGCAACACCGTGCGTGAGGCCGTAAGGGCGCTCACCCACGCAGGCCTGCTGGAATGCCGTCAGGGCGACGGCACCTACGTCCGCGCCACGAGCGAGCTCTCTGGCGCGATGCTACGGCGGCTGCGCACCGCCGAGCAGTTGGAGATCCTGGAAGTACGGCGCGCACTCGAGGTCGAGGCCGCCCGGCTGGCCGCGACGAGGCGCACCGACGCCGACATCCTCCGCATCGAGGCCGCGCTGGCCGAGCGGGAGCGGGCGTGGGAGCTGGGTGAGCCGACCGCCTTCGTCGAGGCGGATCTCGCCTTCCACGTCGCCGTCGTCCAGGCGACCCACAACCTGGTCCTGATCGACCTCTACGAGGACTTCTCCGCCGCTCTGCGGGCCAGCATCACCGCGGCGGGGACCTCGCTCAACAGCACCTACATTCCGCACGACGCCATTGCCCGGGCGATCGCGGCGGGCGACGCGGCGGCGGCGGAGCGCGCGGGCCACGCGTGCATGGAACACATCCTGATCGCCCTCACCGAGGCCCAGGAGCTCAGCAGCTAGCTTTTTCATTCCGGCCGCCGCGAGAGTCCGGCGCCTCGACGTCACGACGCAGGACCTCTGACCTCGCGGCGCCGGATCTTCCGGTATCACGACGCCGACGCTCGGGCTTCGCTACGTCGCCCCTCGGGCCCCGGGACGCCAGCGCAACGCCGCCGGCCGCTCGACCGCCCGCGCTACCAGTCGCCCGAAGGCCATGCCCAGCAGGGACACCGCGACGGTGACGACCGCCCCAGATCGACCAGGCGAATCACGACAAGATCAACGCGTCCGGCAGCTCCGCACCCCCGACGAGCCGGACTCAGAGGATGGGTCGTGCTGGTCAGTTGGCCGGGCGAGCGGATGGGAGGAGGGCGGCCAGGACGCGGGCGGCTCGGTCGGGATCTGCGGGTTCGCCGGTGATGGTGGGAAGGTAGTGGAAGGACTCGGCGACGCGCAGGACGGTGTAGGCGAGATCGTCGAGCGGGATCGGGCTGACGACGCGGCCTTCGGCGAGATCCTCGGCGAGCTTGGACTTGAGCAGGTCAAGGAGGCGGGGCTGGAAGCCGTGTGAGGCGAGGGTGAGCAGCCGCATCGCCAGGTCGTTCTCCTGTTCCAGGAAGCGGCGCGCGCCGGGCTGGCTCCAGAAGGCGCGCAGCAACCGGACCACGACTTCGGGGACGCGGGGCCCGGACCGGGCCTCCAGACGGGCCCACTCGTCGTCGAAGGTCTGGGCGGTGAGCGCCCAGATGACCTCGACGAGGAGCTGTTCGCGGGTGCCGACCCAGCGGTAGAGGGTGACGCGGCTGACGCCCAGCTCGGCGGCCAGGGACTGGAGGTCGATCCGCTTGCCGGCCAGGAAGTCCGACCGGGCCCTGCGGAAGGCGTCCAGCGCGGTGGGTTTACGGCTCGGCGAGGACAACTGCCGCTGCAACGGGGTCTGCTCCACGAATGAAGCATATCTAACGAATGTTACATCTTGACATGTCGACGGAGAGGAGCCCACGCTTTGTAGCATCTAGCCAGAATGTTTCAGAGGAGCAACGTCATGGCTGATGTGTTGCACATAGCGCAAGGGTCCCTGCGCGGGACAACGATCGACGGAATCACCGCCTACCTGGGCGTTCCCTACGCCGCGCCGCCCTTCGGCGAGCTCCGGTTCGCCGCGCCCGCCCCACCGGAGCCGTGGGACGGAGTCCGTGACGCCACGGGCTTCGGCCCCACCGTGCCAAAGGCCGACTATGTCGACATGTACGTTCCGCTCTTCCCCGAGGTGGTGGTCCCGGGCGAGGAGTGCCTGAACCTCAACGTGTGGACGCCCGACGGCTCGGGCCTGCCGGTTCTGGTCTGGATCCACGGCGGAGCGTTCACCAATGGCTCCAACTCCGTTCCCGAGTACGACGGCACGTCCTTCGCCCGCCACGGAATCGTCGTGGTGAGCGTCAACTACCGGCTGGGCGCTGAGGGTTTCGTCTACCTGGACGGCGCACCCGCCAACCGGGGCCTGCTCGACCAGGTCGCCGCGCTGCGCTGGGTGCGGAAGAACATCGAGGCGTTCGGCGGCGACCCCGACCGGGTGACGGTCGCGGGCCAGTCGGCGGGGGCGTGGTGCGTGCAGACGCTCCTGTCGATGCCGCAGGCCAAGGGTCTGTTCCAGCGGGCCATCGCGCAGAGCGGCGGCGCGCAGCACTATCTGAACGCCGACCAGGGCCGCCTCGTGGCCGGCGAACTCGCCGCCCGACTGTCCGTGGAGCCGACCCGCGACGATTTCGCCAAGCTCGACCCCGCGGTGGTGGCCGTGGCCGTCCGCGACCTCATCGGTGAGATCCAGGGCGCGCCGGATCCGGCGAAATGGGGCGATCTGGCGTTGAGTTCTCAGCCGTACGCGCCGACGGTCGACGGCGAGGTTCTCGAGAACCCGCCGTTGCCGTTCCTCGACCCGGACGTCGCCCTGCTGACGGGCACGACGGCCGAGGAGGCGCGGCTGATCCTGGTCGCGTCGGGCGCGATCGGGCTCATTGACGAGACCCTGCTGCTGCAGTCGGCCTCGGCGTACGGGCTGGGCGCGGACGACGTCGACATCTATCGGAAGGCCCGTCCTGACGCGACGCCGGGCGATCTGCTGTCGGCGATCGTCTCCGACTGGTACTTCCGGATCCCGGCGATCCGGTCCGCGGAGGCGCACGGCGCGGACAGCTGGGTCTACCAGTTCGACTGGGCGTCCCCGACGCTCGGCTCCGGGCACGGCGTCGACCTGCCGTTCGCGTTCCACACCCTGGACACCCCGGGTCTCGCGCCCCGGCTCGGTGACGAGCCTCCGGTCGCGATCGCCGACACCTTCCACCACGTCTGGGTTAACTTCATCAAATTCGGCGACCCCGGCTGGGCCCGCTACGGCAACGATCGGACCGTCGGGGTCGTCAATGAGTCGGTCGTCTCCGTCTCGGACCCGGGTGGGGCCGAGCGCGTCCTGTGGGAGGGTGTCCGATGAGCGTGGTCCGCTACGAGCTTCCGCGTCCGAAAGTGGCGCGGATCGTGCTGAACCGTCCCGAGCGGCGCAACGCGCAGGACACCGAACTGCTCTACGCGCTGAACGACGCCTTCGACCGGGCCGCTCACGACGAGGACGTGGCGGTGATCGTCTTGGCGGCCGAAGGCCCGCACTTCTCTGCCGGTCACGACCTGCGGGAGGACGAGCCGTTCGCCTCGCTGCACGACCACGACACGGTGGGGCCGTACTGCGGTTTCACCCGTGCCGGCGCGGAGGGACTGATGGCGCGGGAGGAGGAGATCTATCTGGGGTTCTCCGAGCGCTGGCGGAACATTCCGAAGCCGACCATCGCCGAGGTGCAGGGAAAGGTCATCTCCGGCGGCCTGATGCTGGTGTGGCCGTGCGACCTGATCGTGGCGGCGGAGAATGCCGAGTTCCTCGACAACGTGGTGGCGATGGGCGTCAACGGCGTCGAGTTCTTCAACCATCCGTACGAGTTCGGGGTGCGGAAGGCCAAGGAACTGCTGTTCACCTCCGGGACGCTCACCGCCCGCGAGGCCGAGCGGATCGGGATGGTCAACCGGGTGGTGCCGCTGGCACGGCTCACCGAGGAGACCCTGGATCTGGCGGCGCGGATCGCCGAGCAGCCTCCGTTCGCGTTGAAGCTCGCCAAGCAGTCGGTGAACGCCGCGCAGGACGCCCAGGGCCGTCCCGACGCGATCCGCACGGCGTTCGCACTGCACCAACTCGCCCACAGTCACAACATGCAGGTGCACGGGCTGGTGGTGGAGCCGGACTTCATGAAGCGGTTTACCCGTGGGTAGCGTCGTGCCGCTGGGTCAGATCTTGAGCGATCTGGCGTCGGCGGACCCGGACCGTCCGCTGGTGACCTGCGGGGAGGAGACGGCGACCCGGGCGGGTCTCGAGGAGCGGGCCAACCGGCTGGCGCGCACCTACCGGGCGGCAGGCGTCTGCCAGGGCGACTTCGTGACGGTCGCGATGCCCAACGGAGTGGGCTTCTACGTGGTGATGTTCGCGCTGTGGAAGCTGGGCGCGGTGCCGCAGCTGATCTCACCCGCGCTTCCTCCGCCCGAGCGGGACGCGATCGTCACGCTGGCCAGGCCACGGCTGGTGGTGACGGCCGAGGAGCCCGATCCCGTGCAGGAGGGCCGCTACCTCGTGCCGACTGTCGGCCCTTCGTGGAAGGCTGCGACCTCGGGTGGCAGCACGGGACGGCCGAAGCTGATCATCTCGGGGCAGCCCGGGGAGGTCGATCCGGGAGCGGCGGCGGCCCTGCTGGGTCAGCGGGACGGCGACGTCCAGCTCGTCCCCGGACCGCTTTACCACAACGCTCCGTTCAACTTCTCCATGTACGGACTGTTCGCGGGGCAGCATCTGGTGGTACTGCCGCGGTTCGATCCGGTCGCGGTGCTGGAGGCGGTCGAGCGCTACCGGGTCGGCTGGGTGTCGTTCGTGCCGACGATGATGTCGCGGGTCCTGCGCGAGCTGAACGGCCCGCGCGTCTGGGACATCTCGTCGCTTCGGCAGCTATGGCACGGGGCCGCGCCCTGCCCCGCGTGGCTGAAGGAGGCGTGGTTCGCGCTGCTCGGCCCCGAGAACGTCCATGAGATGTACGCGGCCACCGAAGCGCAGATGATGACCCACATCACCGGCGCGGAGTGGCTCGCCCACCGCGGTTCGGTGGGGCGGCCGCTCTGGGGCGAAGTCCGGATCCTGACCGCCGACAACGACGAGGCCGCGACAGGCGAGGACGGCGAGATCTTCATGCGCCCGACACCGGGCACCCCGCCGACCTACCGGTACGTGGGGGCGACGGCACGGACAGTGGACGGCTGGGAGTCACTCGGCGATCTCGGTCACGTGGACGCCGACGGTTACCTGTATCTGAACGACCGTCGGACCGACCTGATCCTCACCGGTGGCGCGAACGTCTACCCGGCCGAGGTCGAGGCGGCGCTGTCGGAGCATCCGGGCGTCCAGTCATGCGCCGTGGTTGGTCTCCCGGACGCAGACCTCGGTCAGCGGGTGCACGCGCTCATCCAGCCCTACCCCGATCAGCCGCCGAACGAGGACGATCTGCGGGCGTTCCTGACGACCCGTCTCGTCCGCTACAAGACCCCCCGCACCTACCGCTTCACCACCGACCCTCTCCGGGACGACGCGGGCAAGGTGCGACGAGCCGCGCTGCGGGCGCGCGAGCAGGCGCTGACAGAACCGCCCGGCTGACGCCTCCCGCTCCAACAACCGCTTCCTCGACAAGCGCGTCGCCGATCTTGAAGCCCGGCTGCTCGAAGATCCGGCCTCGCCTTTTCTCGGACAGTTCGTTTTCCCAAAAAGGCCGTCCAACCCTCTTTTTCCGGACACCCTTTTCCGGGCAGCTTTTCCCAGAGGCTTTCTCCCGGACAGCACGTTCGCGATGTTTGACCAGCTTACCGGTCCACGCAGTCCACACTGCTCACCCACTGAGCCGGGAGCGATCGTGTGGGCCGGAAGAGGTCTGCGCCGTTTCACCACACCTCAGAGGAAAATGTCTATCTTTGTCGGAATAATGATTTCCTCACGAGAGTCGATCTTCCGGGAAAGGAGAAATCCCCTATGAGGCGATGGGTTGCCCTGGCGGCTGCCGTACTGTTCGTGGCCATACCGGCCGCCACCACCCCCGCTGCCGCGCAGGTCGCTCCGCCCAACCCGGTGCGGGCGCTCGAGCGGCAGTTCCAGCCCGAACGCGGCGTGCGATTCACCGAGACCATGAGCTGGAGCAGCGACGGCAGTCGTCAGGCCAAGGTCCAGGTCAACGGCAGGCTGCAGTTCGGCCCCTCCGGTGTCGTCGCCTCTGACGGCACCTGGCAGCTCACCCCTGCCCCGAAGTCCCCCAAGGACGACGAGTTGTTGTCCGGCGGGCGGGTGGGCTTCGTCGTCGCCGGGGGAAGCGTCTACACCTCGAACCTCCAGAAGGTCCCCCAGGTCTGGTCGCGGCAGAAAACGCCCAAGGGAGGCCCGAACTATTCACTGATGTTCAGCTCACAGAGCATCAAGGTGTTCGACCCGGCAATCCTGAAGGCCCTGCTGAAAGGAGTGACGGGAGAGCCCGTGTCCGGCGGGTTCCTCTACCGGGGCGCCATCAGCTACGAGGATCTCTATAAGGCGGACAAGGGCGTCTACGCCTCCGAGTCCCTGCCTCCTCAAGAGCGCCGCAAACACAAGAAGATCACTTGGCGGTTGTGGACCGACGGCACGGGGCTGCCCACGCGCCTGTCGACCGTCCAGGTCCGGGTCAGCGACAAATCCGTCACGACCACCCAGACCGACACCCGCTACACCGGCTGGGGATCACACGTCCTCATCACCGCCCCACCCGCTGGTCAGGTCACCGACCACCAGGACCAGTCCCTCCCCCTTTCCGACCCGCCCGCGCCCAAGGGATCCACCAACGCCCCGGCCACCCACTGACAGGACGGCGGGTCCGCCGACGGCGTCTCCCCAGGGAAGAACGGGGCTTCGCCGTCGGCTCCGCCGGTCAAGGCCAGGCGCGAGGGTCACCTCCGGCTTGGTGCGAAGAGGCCGCTCAGGCTGGCGCAAGGATGCCGCTCAGGCTGGGCGTGGAGACACCGCTCAGAGCTGGCGCGGAGACGCCGCTCAGGCTTGGCGCAGGGACATCACGAGGTAGCGGAAGGCGGGGTCGGCGTCTCCGGGGACCTCGGCGATGAGGGCGGGGCGGCTCGGGGACTGCATGTTGAGCCTGACGAACTCGGTCTCCACCCCCGCCAGGCCGTCCAGCAGGAACTGGGACTGGAAGGCGATCTGGATCTCGTCGCCGGACAGCTCGGCGTCCAGGACCTCGGCGCCCCGGCCGATGTCACCGCCGCCCGCCTGGATGAGCACCTGTCCCTGGCCGAACGTGAGCCTGATCGCGGTGTTGCGCTCGGCGACCAGCGCCACCCGCTTGATCGCGTCGACGAACGGGGCGGCCCGCACGTCCGCCCTGATCGGCCAGTCGTCGGTCAGGCGTGCGCGGTAGTCGATGAACTGCTCGTCGAGCAGGCGAACCGTGGTGCTTCTGCCGACGCTCTCGAACCCGGCGACTCCGTCGCCCAGGCCGATCGAGACCTCACCGCCGCGCAGCGACCTGGCCACCTCGACGAGCACCCTGGCCGGGACCATGGCGGCGGCCGTGACGCCAGGCTGCTCGGGACGCCAGCCGAACTCCCTGGCTGCGATGCGGTAGCGGTCGGTGGCGGCCATGGTCACGGTCTCGCCCGCGATGTCGATGCGGACGCCGGTCAGCATGGGGAGTGTCTCGTCACGGCTGGAGGCCGGGGCCACCTGGCCGACCGCGCTGGCGAAGATCCCGCCGCCGACCGCCCCGACCTTCGGCGGCGCGGTCGGCAGGGTGGGGAAGTCTTCCACCGGCATGGTGAGAAGGCCGAACTCAGCGCTTCCGCAGGTCAGAACCGCCTCGGAACCGTCGGTGACGATCTCGACCGGCTGGCCGCCTGGCAGACTGCGGGTGATCTCGGCGAGAATCCGCCCCGGGATCAGCACCCTGCCGGGCTCGGCCACGTCGGCCTCGACCGTGGCGCGGGCGGAGACGTCGTAGTCGAAGGCCGAGAGCACCAGGTCCTCGCCGTCGGCCTCCAGCAACAGGCCGGACAGGACGGGAACGGCCGGGCGGTTCGGCAAGGCACGGGCCGCCCAGACCACGGCGTCGGCCAGGACATCACGGTTGACCCGGAACTTCACCTGAGCATCCCTTCGTCCCGAACGGCACCACCATGTGCGGTGGCCGTACTCCGGAGAACGTTAGTCGCTGCTACCGACAGATCCTCTGATACTTACATATCCCTCAGTCGGGTGACGCTCACGCTCCGTTTCGGTCAACCGGTCATGTCGGTGACATGGTGTCTCAAACGCGAGGTTCCCAAGTGGGAGAGCGGCCGAGCAGAGCGAGGATCCGGTCGAAGCGCGGCGCGTCGCCGGGGGCGGGCAGACTCGGCTGGAAGGCGGCGCCCGGCCTGGTGCGGCGCTCGTCGTCCGGGACCGCCAGGGTGATCGGCCAGGCCGCCTCGGCCAGGTCCGAGGCCGGGGTGAACTCGACGCCAAGCGACCGGGCGACGTCCCAGGCGTGCACCAGGTAGTCGATGAAATGGAATCCGATGGCCTGGGCGGCGGGGAAGACCGGCCCACGGCCGAACTCGGGCTGGGTGAACTCGGGCAGCGTGAACTCGCGCTCCAGCACGCCGTCCTCGGCGAACGCCGCCAGCACGTCCTCCGCCGCCTTGATATAGAGCGGGACCGCGTCGTCTCCGAGTGGCCGGACCTTCCACACCGCCAGATCGGCTCCGGCGCCCCGGGCCGCGGCGGCGAAACCGTGGTGCTGGACGGTCATGTGAGCGAGCAGGTCGGCCAGCGTCCAGCCCGCGCACGGCGTCGGCCTGCCAAGGTCATCGACCGTCGCCCTGGCGACCACGTCCACACTCGCGCGCACCGCGCGGTTGTTCAGTTCCTGAATGTTCATGAACGACTCCTCGAATCGATAGGCTTACGCATATCATCTACACTCGTTTATCATCAGTCAATCCGTATAATATGACGTCGTGACCGACCGTCCCGACCTGGCCGCGATGATCAGTCGGCTGAGTCGGCCGCTGATCGACGCCGAGCTGCCTGTGCTGCGCGAGCATGGTCTGTCGATGTGGGCGTACATGGTCCTGCTCGCGCTGGACGAGCGGCCGTTGCGGACCCAGGCCGCGCTGGCGGAGGCCATCGGCGCGGACAAGACCCGCATCATCGGCTTCCTGGACGACCTGCAGCAGCGGGGGCTCATCGATCGGACCCCTGACCCGACTGACCGGCGCGCCCGCCTGCTGTCGCTGACCGCCGAGGGCCGTCGCGTCCGTGACTCCGCGCAGGCGGGCATCCAGCGTAAGGAGGAACGCCTGCTGGGGCGTCTCCCCGAGGAGGACCGCCGCGCTTTTCTGCGCTCCCTGCAGACTCTCGCCGCTCTGTCTCCTGAGGAGATCGTCGGCGAGTAGCCCTTCGACTCATCCCACACTGGATGGTTCTGTGGGTTCGCGCTCCGATGGGCAGGTGGTCCGGCCGGCCGTCGTTGGTTGCTCTCTGGCGGGTTCAGGCCTCCGGCCTGGCGGGCGCGGGGGTTTCTGTCCCTTTATACGCCGGCCGGACCACCCGCCCACCTCCGCGCACCACTGCCCGGCCGTACGGCCTGCGGGCCGTAGCCGCTTCCTTTCCGTTGCTCGGTGTTCTGGCGGTGGCTGAAGCAATCCGTGTGAGGTTTGGTTCATGGCTGGTCGCCGTAGCTGAAGCGCCTGTGCGGAAAGGAGCGCAGGGCTGAGGTGGAAAGCTACGCCCAACGTCTCCCTCCGGACACCGGACGAAGTCTGCGGAGGCCGGTAAGGAGGGTGACGCGGGCGGGACGGGCGACGACTCCGCCCGCCCGCGTCGCGCATGGGCCCGATCATCCCTCCAGAGACCAGGCCCGTGCGGTACGGCGGCGCGGCGACGTTCGTGGGGGAAGCGTCGTCGCCGCGCCTGTTCATGAGAGATGCCTGCCGTACGGCACCGCTGCCGTACGGCAAGACCTACTCCGCGATCGTCTCCCCGGCCGCCCGGCTCGCAATCCGTGCGGCCACCTCTTCCTGCCGGTCTACCTCGGCCCTGAGGTCGTCGAAGGTGTCGGCGTCCACGGTTCTGAAGGGCGGATCACCCCAGAGGGTGTCGGCGGGGAAAGGGCGCTCACGGCTGGCCCAGTAGCGTCCGGCGTCGCTGCGGATGATCCGCCAGCCGGGGATGGCCTGGCTCGGGGCTGCGGTTCCAGGGTGTTCCACGGGTCAGACCTCCGTTGCCCGGTCGAGGACTCGGCCGCCGCTCATGACGACCGGCCGGACCCGCCTCATGAGATGCCTGCGGCGACCGCCTGCCTCCGCCGCCTCGGGAAACCACCACTTCGCCACCTTGGGAAACCACCACGGCGTCACCACCTCCGCCGCATCAGGGAGCTCCCACCACGCCGCCACCTCCGCCGCACCAGGGGGCTTCCACGACGCCACCCCGGAGGGCCTCCACGGCATCACCACCCTCAGCACTCCAGGGGGCTTCCACGACGCCGCTTTCTTCATCACCCCAGGGGGCTTCCACTGCGCCGGTACGGTGGGCGGCGACGCTGACCCGATCGGCGCCGACGGACGGCGCGCAACCTGGTGAACGTTCCCGACCACCGTCCGGGAGGGAAGGGATGTCCAGATCACGCCGCGCGAGCCGTACCGAAAAGGCGATCGGTGCGGGGACTGGGCGCCCTCGACGTCATGGGGACGGTGGATGACCGGTCGCGGGCCGGGTGGCTTGGGGCACTGCCTGTCTCGACGCCGGGATGGTGCGGTTCCAGTCCGGGAAATGGGAGATGGACGTCTGATCTGATGTGGTCTCGGCCTGGGAAGGGGAAGCGATGCCGGTACGGCAGGCACGGTCACCGGCGCGGGGGTGGGAGCGGGGATTGGGGACGGCTCGGGACGGCGCTGGGCGGGGATCAGTGGAACCACCTCGTCGGGCGTCGCGCCTCTGGGCGATTCGTAGGCGGGCAGGCCCCGTCCCAGCCCGAGCTGACGACGCGCTTCCAGACGCTCGGCCATCAGCGTGACGGTCGGCGGCGTGTAGTCGTGGTGGGGGATGTGGTCGGGCTTCTGGGCTGGTGGGGTGCGGTCGCAGTGATGCGCGTACGGCGGATGGCCACAGTCGGCACAGCCCATGGGCATGGGCGGGACGTGCATGAAGCAACTGCAGTTGTCGCTTGTCGTCTGGTGGTCGAGGACCAGAGCACTAAGGTTGGACATGGTCAGGAGTACCTTCCTGATCTAGGACCCGTCCGGTCGTCTCTAGCGCCGGACGGGTTTGTTTTTGATCAAGCCTCACTACTGTTCACAGTGGTGAGGGCTAGACGTCAGCTGGTAGCTATAGGTATGAGCAGATAATCGTAGATGCCTACGGTGATGAGGTGACGATCGAGTGGCGCGCTAACCAGCCAAAATGGGTTCAGATCGCGAATGTGATCAAGGACCGCATTCGCAAGGGCGTCTATGTGGTTGATGAGCCGGTTGCCAGCGAACATCTGATTGTCCAAGAGTTCGGCGTTGCCCGACCAACAGCCCGCAAGGTCCTGATACGTCTCCGAGAAGAAGGCGTTGTCTATGCGGTCCGAGGTTTGGGCACATTTGCACGATCTCCTGACGACTGGGGGACAAACGGGGACTGATATCCCCAATAGTCAACAGGGTGGTTTTACATCCGATACGGAGCCACTCAATCACCCATGGTGACCGGACGACGAGACCATCATGCGCTCGCGCAGTGCATTCACGCAAGCACTATGCGTATGGATTTTTTAACGAGTCCACAGCACACTGTGCACCATGACGAGGAGTCCCACCGTCCGGCATCGCCGCCTTGGCCGCGAACTGCGACGTCTGAGGGAGCGAGCCGACCTCACGCCGGAAGCAGCAGCCAGCCAGCTCGGCTGGAGTCGATCAAAGGTCAATCGGGTCGAAAACGCACGCCTACTACCCAGTGCTGCGGATATCGGCCACGCCTGCGACCTGTACGGCGTAGACGTCGCGGGGAAGGCCGATCTGATCCAGCTCGGCAGGGACGCCAGCCAGCGCGGTTGGTGGACTGCCTACAGCGACGTGTTCGCCAGCTCATACGTTGGTCTAGAGGCTGAGGCGGTGTCCATTCAGACCTGGGAGCCGCTGCTGATCCCTGGTTTGCTCCAGAGTGAGGACTACGCTCGCAGGATCATGTGTGCGGCCCGGACCGCGTTAGACGACTTCGAACTTGAGCGCCGGGTAGCCGGTCGGATGGCCCGCAAGATCAGCCTGCTTGGCGTCAATGCACCGGCCCTACATGCCGTGATCGATGAGTGTGCCCTGATACGCCCCGTTGGACCGCCTGGCGTCATGGTTCATCAGCTCAATGACATTCTTCAGGTTATGGAACGACCGAACGTCACGATTCAGGTTCTGCCACTCCGAACAGGTGAGCACAGCGGCATGGAAGGTGCTTTCTCTGTGCTTTCCTTCGGCGTCGAGGATCCGGACGTGGGATATACCGGATGTCCAGCCGGAAATATCTACATAGAGGCGATTGACCAGGTACGTCAGCTTAGGCTGGCGTTCGAGCGCCTCGTCGGCGCGTGCCTGTCCCCCAAGGAATCTGCGGCGTTCATCGCTGCGGCCAGGAGCAACCATGACCTCCCCTGACCTGACTGGCGCCAAGTTCTACAAGTCCAGCCTCAGCGGCGGCACGACGGACAACTGCGTAGAAGTAGCCACCAACCTGCCCGATGTTGTCGCCGTCCGCGACAGCAAGGACCCTTTCGGCTCGATGCTCACCTTCTCCCCGGCGGCCTGGCGTGATTTCCTCCGAGGCGTTCGCAACGGCGATCTCTGATCCAGAGCCCTGTACGGCGACAGCATCGGAAGGGTGCTTTGCAGCGAACCTCCAAGGGTTCAACACCACCGGAGGTCCACTGCAGAATGCCTCTCCGCAACCCGATGTTGTGCCTGGTCACGTCCAGCGAAGTGGTCGTCAGAGCACCATGGTCGAGCCGGGCTTGAAGGAGTTCGATGATCGCGCTCGGCGGGGCTGAGGTGACGGGCTGAAGTGGTCGCCGGAAAACGGCTGGCACACACTGCCGCCCTCAGCCCTGCTGAGATCGCCGACTGAGAGAAGGCGCAGTTCAGCGGCCTGCATCGAGGAGCTTTGATGGGCTCGACGGATCGATGCCGCTACGAAGGAACGCCTTCCTGACCTGTGGAAACGTTACGGTTGGTGACACGTTTCCCAACGGCACCCCGAGATGTTCGGAATGCGGTTGTTCACCTTTTCTCAGCGGCCACTGCTGCCGTTGGCTGCGCCGTTGGCGCTGCCCCCACCATCGAACTGGACGATGAGAGTGGATGCGGCGGCGGTGGTCCCGGACACGGTGTCGGCACCGGCGGGCTGGGCCGCCACCGTCATGGGCGCGATGAAGGCGAAGGTCGCCACTGTTCCGGCTGCGAGAGCGTTCTTCAGGTTGATCATTAAGATCACTTCGAATCGATTGTGCCCTGGGCGAGGCCCGGGCCAGCTTCTCGGAATTGTCCGGACATGTTGGGCTACAACCTGCGCTCACCTGGGGCTATTCCGCAGCTCCTACTGATTTCCGATAGAGGTACATATGCATACCCGTCTTTGACGTGAGCGCCGTCCCTCGGGGCGGGATCAATCGTCGCGTGGGCAAACAGTGGCACACCTGTACGGAATGGCCCAGGAGGCCGATCCAAGCTCGTGCCGGGACGCGGTCTACTCCGGTTCCCGGCGGGCGTCGGAGAGCCTGTCGGCGAGGTGTGAAGGGCTGGGAGGCGTTGGGGAGGGAAGGCACCCAGCGGGGCCCTGGGCGTGGGGGCGTCAGAGGGCCCCGCTGGGAGAGTCCGGGTGGGAGGCCTCAGTCCACGATCGTGACCGTGGCGTACTGGTATCTCGTGTAGCCGTTCTCGTCGCCCGAGTGCTGGCGGCCGACCATGACCTGGCCGGCGCCCGCCCGCCACGAGTGGCCGCTCTCCTTGAGTGCACCGCTCCAGTTAGGGGAGGAGAACCGCACCTGCTTGCCCTGCCAGAAGAACATGCCCGCGAGGTACTTCGTGTAGCCGTTCTCGTCGCCCGAGTGCCACCGGCCGACGAGGGCCTGGTCGTTCGGGGCGGGGTAGAACGAGCTGCTCTCCTTCTGCCGGTCGCTCCAGAGCCCGAGTACCACGCTCTGGATCGGCTGGTCGTTGATGATGATCGAGCTGCAGTAGTACGTGGTGTAGCCGTTCTCGTCCCCGGAGTGTGACCGGCCGGTCAGCACCTCGTTGGTCGGGCAGGTGAAGTAGACACCGCCCGACTCCTTGAAGGTCGAGGTGTGCTTGAGCTCGATCTTGACCGTCACCGCCGTGGCAGCGGCGGGCGCCGCGGATGCGGGAGCGGCGGTCAGGGCGGCCAGGGCGGCGGCCGCGATCGCGGCGGGTACGGCCTTCTTGTACACGTTCATGTTCTCCGGCTTTCGTTCCGACGGTGTTCGGTGTTGTGCCAAGAGCGCGCGTGCTGACGGCTCACGCCATCCCGGGACATGGGGTTTCGGAACACGTAACCGGTGGTGCGCCGGTTCCGCCCCATGTCGCCCGCGAGCGCCGGGTAGGGCGCCGCAGGGGATGATGATCAGATGGTGGCCGCCGCCACGACGCCGGGTCGTCCCCCTGCCGGGCGAGCGCCGATCCGCCCCGGGAACTACCCCCGGGATCCCAGCGGGTGATCACGTCGACGGCGCCCCGGAGGATATCGGCGGAGGAAGGCCGCGACCGACATCCGCACCCTGGGTTTCGGACGTTTGGGCGAGCGGCGAACCATGGGCGCGGAGCCGGGAAAGACCACTCGCCAGGGCGGGACGTGGTGCGACGAGAGTCGCTTGCCGGATCAGGGATCAGCGAGCCCCTCGCGAGTATGATTCGAGTATGAGCGAGAAGAAGACGCGGATCACGATCACCGTGGACCCGCACCTGGCCACCTACGCCGAACGCCTTGTCGAAACCGGCAAAGCCCCGTCGGTGTCCGCCGTCCTCAACGACGCTCTCGCGGAACACGCCGCCCGCGAACGCCGCGCCCGTCGCTGGTGGGCGGCCAAGGCCGCCGAAGCCGCCGCCGACCCGGCAACCACTGCCCGTGTGGACCGGATGAAGGCGCACGTCACCGACCAACTCCGCCGCTTCGAGCAGGGGCGAGCCGGTTAGTGACCGACTACACTCCGACTCCGCTCATCCTCGACGCCACCGTTCTGTCCGAGCTGGCCAGAGGCGATGCGGGAACCATTGGCCTGGTTCAGAGCTTCGACGCGGACGGGCAGTCAATGGTGGTGTCCGCCCTGGCCATCACCTGGGTTCTGGTGGACGCCCGCACCGAAGAGGCCGCTGACGCCATGCACGGCCTGGCCGCGATGGAGCACGTAACCGTCGCCCCGCTCAAGGACGCGGAGCAGGCGGCCACTCTGGCGGAGTTCGTCGTCGCCACCGGGCAGGAAATATGGGATGCGCACGTCGCGGCCATCGCCGATGTGTCGGTCTGCCCGATCCTGACCTTCGACGCCGCCAAATGGGCTCAGCCGTCCAGCACTCTGAACGATCCACTGCATGTCATCGAGATCCGGGATCCCGAGGTCTGAGCCTCATCCCTCTTGATCATCGGAGTGCGTACGGTCCCGGATGGCTACCCGCCGAGGCGTTCGATGGTGAAGGCGGTCAGGAAGCCGATCGTGGTGATGAGGCCGGTGAAGATGTGGGCGCGTTCGAAGGCTTCGGGGATCATCGTGTCGGCGACCATGGTGAGGATCGCCCCGGCGGCGACGGCGGTGATCACCGCGAGGGCGGCGGGCGAGGCGTCTCGCAGGGTGAGATTGCCGACGAGGGCCGCCAGGCCGCTCGCCAGGGCGATGCCACCCCAGACCCCGAAGACGTACGGCGCGCCGCGCCCGGCCCGTTTCATGCCCGCGGCGCTGGACAGTCCCTCGGGAACGTTGGAGACGAAAACGGCCGCCAGGACCCCGATCCCGACGCCTCGGCCGCCCAGCAGCGACAGGCCCAGCACCACCGACTCGGGGATCCCGTCGAGCAGGGCGCCGATGGCGATGGCCGTGCCGCTGCCCGCGGTGTCGCCCTCGGCCGCCTGCTGGTCGCCGGAGCGCTTGCGGTGCCGCGCGCCGTACCGGGCCAGCAGCATGTTGGCCGCGACGTAGGCGCAGGCACCGGTGAGGAAGCCGATCGCCGCCGGGCCGAGCCCCCCGGAGCGTTCGGCTTCGTCGATGAGCTCGAAGGACAGCGCCGAGATCAGCACACCGGCGCCGAAAGCCATGATCCCGGCGATGATCCGCGCCGGTACCCGTACCAGCCAGGCGATTCCCGCCCCCAGGACGAGGGCGCCCCCCGCGACGAATCCCCACAGTCCTGCCTGAAGCCATTGCGGCACGGCGGTGTCTCCCTCCCGCGACGGCGACAGCGGCAACATGTCCCAAAGAATGGGCAATGAACGCTTTATAGTCTCTCGCCGTAGCGGGGCGGCCGATGCCGGGGAGATGACCGCCGGGGGAGACACGGGGCCGGGGTGCGCCCTCGGATCATTTCGGCACGGCCCCCGGCGTGCCGTGCTCAGATGCCCTGTACGGAGGCGATGGTGAAGGGGATCTCCGGAGTTCCTGAGCCGAGCGGGCCACCCTTGTCGAACTGGGAGCGGACCACGTAGAGCGTCCCGTGCCTGCGGACCAGCGTCGTCGGGAGCTGCAGTGCCTCATCGGTCACCCGCTGCTCCACCTGGGCCGCCGAGCCGTCCCTCGCGACCTTCCACCGGCTGATGGTGTTGACGGTGTTGTGGACCACCCAGAGCCTGCCGTCCTGCAACTCCAGGCCGTCGGCGTGCAGCATGTCGCCACCGCTCAGGAGGACCCTGCGGATCGCGCCCGAGGCGAGGTCGAGACGGTAGAGATCGCCGCCGGTCATGTCCGCAGTGAGCAGGTAGCGTCCTGACGGGTCGGCGACGATCCCGTTGAGGGTGAACGCGTCGGGTGCGTGCGGGGCGAGGGCGCCGGCCAGGTCGAAGTACGGGGTCAGCGTCGCCCGGCCCCCGGTCGCCTTCGCCAGTTGCCGTGGAGTGACGCGGTAGACCACGGCGCGGACGCTGTCGGTGAGGTAGGCGCTGCCGTCCGGGGCGATGGCGAGGTCGTTGACGAAGGCTGCCCCCTGCCCCGGGACGTCGAAACGGGCCAGCAGACGACGACTGCGCGTGTCGTACACGGAGACTCCGGTCGTGGAGTCGGTCACCCACAGCCGTCCTGCCCGGTCCACCTTCAGTCCGTTGGCGGTGTCACGCCCGTCGGCGCCCGCGGGCAGGAAGACCTGGGCCACTCGCCGGTCCTGCGTCATCTTGAAGACCGTGCCGTCGGCGTACGACCCGGCGTAGAGGTCGCCGGTACGCGGGTCGACGGCGACGCCCTCGGGATAGACCCGGTCACCGGGAAGCTCGTACGCCGTGGAGATCCGCGTGCTCGTCCCCGACTGGGACGCCGTGGTCGAGGTCGGAGTCGTGGGCGATGCGGTTTCGGTGGCCTGCGCTCCGGGGGCGAGGGAGAGGACCGCGGCGAGAGCCGTGGCCACGATGGCGGTGGACGAGTGAAGCGGAGACATGGTGCCTCTCTGTTCGGCCATTCACAGTTGATAGAGCCTTACTTCCTGTTCGAGTACACACCATAATTAGAGTTCTAATACTCGTCAACGCCTTAACTTCGCGGGTCGTTACCATGCACAGGTGACCTCGATGCCCGTTTCCGAACGCCTGGGCTCTCATCTCAAGCGCGCAGAGCAAGCACTCAGCGCGGCCAAGAGCGCGGCGCTGAAGCAGGCCGGTCTGACCGTGCCGCAGTACGCGGCGTTGCTGCACCTGTCCACCAAGCCCGGCATCTCGGCCGCCGCACTGGCCAGGGCGTGCGCGGTCACCCCGCCGACGATGAACACCGTGCTCAAGAACCTCCAGGAGCACGGCCTGATCGAGCGCACCCCGCACGAGTGGCACAAGAACATCCTGGAGACCCGCCTCACCGAGAAGGGTGAGCGGGTGCTGGCCGCCGCCGACCCCCATGCGGTGCGTGTCGAGCAGGGACTCGCCGCGGAGTTCAGCCCCGAGGAGCGGGAGACGCTGGTCGCCCTGCTGGGCCGCTGCGTCGAGTTCCTTGAGACGGTCCGGTCGGAAGAGCGCTGACGGCCGGGAAACGCCGCCCCGGTGGCGTACGAGGACGGCGGGACACCGGAGCGGACGGTTCCCCTCCGGGTTGGGACTCTCCGCCTGCCGCCCTCTGGCAGGAGGCGTGGCGAGAGACGGGAAATCGTCAGCGGCGCTCTGCGCGCCCGATGGGCTCCGAGGTGTTGACGCCGCCGGTGGGTTCGACGATGTCATCGCCGAAGGCGGCGGCGAGCGCCTTCGCGATCACGTCGGGCAGCTCGGTCCGTCCGTCGTCCTCGGCCCAGCGCACCAGTGCCGTGTGCAGGGCGGCCAGGCAGGCACTGGCCGCCACCTGGGCGCGGAACGCCGCGTCGGAATCGGCGGCATCGTTCCCGAGGGCGTCGACGATCGCCTGTTGAAGGGCGTAGTGGTTGTCCAGATGCTTGGCCCGCAAGGCCGGCGTCGAGATCATGAGCCGGAGGCGGGCAAGCAGGAACCGCCTGTCCGCCGTCAGGTTGTCTCCGTGGCCGCCACCGGTCAACATCGCGGCCGAGTCGATGAGCGCGCCGCCGATGCGGCGGACCAGGGGCTGCGCGGCGGACGACGCGACGATCCGCTCGGCGACGAGCCGAGCGTGCTGGTCGACGAGCACGAGGTCTTCCTTCGTGGGGAAGTGCCGGTACACGGTCATCGGCGAAACACCCGCGGCTTCGGCGACGTCGGTCACGGTCGTCGCGTCGTATCCGCGCTCGGTGAACAGCCGTACCGCGTGCGCCTGAATCACGCGCTGCGTCTCGGCTCGCCGTTTCGCCCGCAGTGGTGAGTGCTGGTCGGACATGTGATAGACCCTACCGGAGTGGTAGTGACTATCATATTGGTAGTCACTATCAAAACGAGGTGGTTGGCATGGGTGATCTGACCGGCAGGACGGCTCTCGTGACCGGAGCATCGCGCGGCATCGGGCGGGCGATCGCGGCCCGGCTGGCGGCGAAGGGGGCAGTGGTCATCGTGCACTTCGGCACGGACAAGGACGGCGCGACGGCGACGGTCGGCGAGATCGAACGTAACGGTGGAACCGCGCTCGCCGTCGAGGCGAAGCTGGGCGTGGACGACGACGTCGAGACGCTCTTCGCGGGAGTCGAGGCCGGCCTGGCGGGGCGGCCACTCGACATCCTCGTCAACAACGCGGCGGCTGCGCCCGCAGGCCCGCTCGGAGTCACGACACGGACGGAGTTCGACCACCTCTTCGCGGTGAACGTGCGAGCTCCGTACTTCATCATCCAGCAAGCATTGCCACTGCTCCGTGACGGTGGCCGCATCGTCACGATCTCGTCCGTGGCGACCCGGATGGCCAACCCCGCCCAGACGTCCTTCGCCATGACGAAGGGCGCGGTCGAGACGATGAGCATGACCTTGGCCAACGAGCTCGGAGTCCGAGGAATCACGGTGAACGCGGTCGCTCCCGGCGCCACCCGGACGGCGGCCAACGGATCGGTCTTCGAAGCGCCGGGCCTGGCCGAGCTCATCGCCGGATCGACGGCGCTCGATCGCCTGGGCGGGCCCGACGACGTCGCCGACGTGGTCGCGTTCCTCGCCTCCGACGCGGCGCGCTGGATCACCGGTCAGGTCATCGACGCGAGTGGTGGCCTGTTCCTCGGACCGCGCGCCTGATCGCAGGTTACCGACGAGAACTCACCACTCGACGGCGATTGTCGCGCGGACGGCTCCGGGGCACCACGGTCACCATCCGTCACTGGCGTTGGATCCCCGGTCCTCCACGGCCGGAAATCACGCGGAGAGATGGTTCGATTCCAGGACGTGAGCGGATCCGGCCCTCATGCTCGACATCATGACGACCGAACGGAACGTGACCCTGATGGGCGGGCCGCTGGACGGGGCGACGGTCCCGGGGCCGATGGTGGTGGCAGACCAGACCCTCGAAACGGGGGCGATCATCGACTTCGCCGAGGACGAGTCCCAGGTTCTGTACGAACCGGAGCCCGGGGCCGACCCATACATCTGGCACTACCGGGGGCGGGCCGACTGATCGGCCGGGGCGTGGCCTCCGTCCGCGCCGGAGGCCGCGCCCCCATGCCCCCACGCCCCGCTCACCCCCGGCGCTGCCACGAGCTCGGTGAGCGACGGGGCGGGAAGCGGGCGGGCCGCGTGTCCTTATGCGGACAATCACCGCTAAGCGGCATTGACCCAAGTTATAGCCCCATTTACCATCCGATTATCCCCCTGTAAACGAATCACCACACAGAGTAAAGATCGCGAAGGACTCCGCACAGCTTCTGATCATCGGTGGCACGGGCGGCTCCATGGCGGCTCCGCCGCCGGTTCGGGCAGGTTTCGAGGCCCGGCTCCTGGAACGCGACAACCTCCCTCGCCACTGCGTGCTCGCCCCGGTCACGCCAGCCCGCTCACCCCTCCAGGAGCATCCACATGACCACCGTCTCCCGGCCGCCCGTCGTCTTGGACCCCCGCGGAACCGACATCCCCGGCGAAGTGTCACGGCTGCGTGCCCTCGGCACCGTGGTCGAGGTGGAACTGCCCGGCGGAGTGCCCGCCTGGGCCATCACCCGCCACGACCTCCTCAAGCAGGTCATCCTCGATCCCAGGGTCAGCAAGGACCCGCGCCGCCACTGGAAGCTGTGGCCGCAGATCGACGCCCGGCCCGAATGGGGCTGGCTGCACCTGTGGATCGGCATGCAGAACCTGATCAACACCAACGGCGAGGACCACCGGCGGCTGCGCGCCCTCATCGCCCCCAGTTTCACCGCCCGCCGGACCAGGGCCATGCAGCCGATCATCCAGCGGATCGTCACCGAACTGCTCGACCGTCTCGCCGTACTGCCCGCGGGCCAGACCGTCGACCTGCGCGCCCGCTACGCCCACCCGCTGCCCCTGAGGGTGATCTGCGAGCTGTTCGGCGTCCCCGACTTCCTGCGCCCCGAGGTCGCCGAGGTCGTGGAGGCGTTCCTCGACAGCTCCGCCACCCCCCAGAAGGCGGCCAACACCTTCGCCAGGATCAACACCGTCCTGCCCGCCCTGATCGCCTACCGGCGCGAGCACCCGGGGGACGACATGACCACGGATCTGATCAACGCCCGCGACCAGGGCGACCGGCTGAACGACGACGAACTGCGCGACACCCTGCTGACGGTCCTCGGCGCCGGGCACGAGACCACCGTTGACCTGATCTGCAGCGCGGCCCACGCCCTGCTCGCCCATCCCGACCAGCTCCATCAGGCCCGCACCGGGCACGTCGCCTGGGAGGCGGTGATCGAGGAGGTCCTGCGCTGGGCCCCTCCGGTCGCCTACTTCCCGCTGCGGTACGCCATCGAACCCCTCGACGTCGACGGCGTGCGCATCCCCGCGGGGGACGCCATCCTCGCCACCTACTTCGCCGCCAGTCGTGATCCCCACCAGCACGGCCCGCTCGCCGACCGGTTCGACGTGGACCGGGAACCGGCCGAGCACATGGCCTTCGGCGTCGGACTCCACCACTGCATCGGCGCCCCACTGGCCCGTCTGGAGGCGCTCATCGCGTTGCCCGCGCTGTTCGACCGCTTCCCCGACCTCCATCTCGCCGCCGGCACCGAACAGTTGCAGCGGCTCCCCTCCCTTGTCATCCACGGCTGGAGCGAGCTTCCCGTCCGGCTGACCCGTCCCGCAGAGGACTCCGGGGAACACCCGCCCGCAGCACCGGCCCCGTGAAGCGGGGCGCCCCCAGCCGTGCGATGCTCGGTCGGGGCGCCGCCGCCGGAGGAGGCGCGGGGTCAGCCGCGGGCCGCGTTGAGGTAGGCGAGGACCGCCATGACCCGGCGGTTGTCGTCGTCGGAGGGGGCCAGGTCGAGTTTGGTGAAGATGCCCGCCGTGTGCTTGCCCACCGCGCTCTCGCTGAGGAACAGCCGCTGCGAGATGGCCGCGTTGGAACGGCCCTCGGCCATCAGTTCGAGCACCTCCCGCTCGCGCGGGGTCAGCGCCCCGAGGGGCTCGTGCCTGGCCGTGCTGGCCAGGAGCTTGGCGATCACCTCGGGGTCCATCGCGGTGCCCCCGGAGGCGACCCTGCGGACCGCGTCGACGAACTGCTCGGCGTTGAACACCCGGTCCTTCAGCAGGTAGCCGACCGCCCCCGAGCCGTCGGCCAGCAGCTCGCGGGCGTAGAGCTGTTCGACGTGCTGGGACAGGACGAGCACCGGCAGGCCGGGGACGGCTCTGCGGGCCGCCAGCGCCGCCTGGAGGCCCTCGTCGGTGAAGGTCGGCGGGAGCCGTACGTCGACCACGGCCACGTCGGGCCGCTGGACGGTCAGCGCGGTGAGCAGTTCGGGGCCCGACTCGACCGCCGCGACGACCTCGAAGCCGTGTGCCTGGAGCAGGTGGACCAGGCCGTCCCTCAGGAGATAGAGGTCTTCCGCGATGACGACTCTGGGGCTCACTCGTCCAACCTTAGAGAACCCGGGGCCAGCTGGGCCATCCTGTGCTTTTGGGAGTGCACGAGGGGAAGGGCGAAGGCCAGGCTGTACAGGGTGAGGCCGAGAAGGATGTTGAAGACGATGAGCGGCCACTGCAGCGGTTCCGGCAGGTAGAGCGCGAGGAACCAGCTACGCTCCGGGGTGCCGACGAGCTTCAGGACCATGGTGACCAGGCCCTGGGGAAAGAGCGGGAGCCAGCCGAGCCCCCAGCCGAACGACACGATGACCCACTTCCATCGGGGCATGCGCGGCGTGTCCGATTCCGGCGTGACCAGGGCGTACGGCAGGTCGAGGGTGGCCGTGGTCGGGCCTCCGGGCGGGCTGTTGAAGGCGAGCACCCCGTCGAAGGCCGCGAGGCGTCGTTCGATGCCGCGCAGACCGCTGCCGCGCGAGGGGTCCGCGCCTCCTGAACCGTCGTCGGTGACGGTGACGCGCAGTGTCTTGCCCCGGCCGCTGATGTCGATCCACACCCGTTCCGCGCCGCTGTGCCTGACCGCGTTGGTGAGCAGCTCGCTGATCGAGAAGTAGGCCGCAGACTCGACGGGCGCCTCGGGGCGCGTCTTCAGGTCAACGGTGACCGTGACTTTCAGCGGGCTGTCCAGCGCCAGCGCCCGTACGGCGTCGCCGAGCCCGCGCTCGGCCAGGACCGGCGGGTGGATGCCCCTGACGAGGTCGCGCAGTTCGGTGAGGGCCGTCGACGAGGCCTCGCGTGACTTGGCCAGCAGCGCCCTGGCCGCCGCCGGGTCCTTCTCCATCAGCTCCTCGACCGCGCCGAGTGTCATGCCGATGGCGACGAGCCTGGCCTGGGCGCCGTCGTGCAGGTCGCGTTCGATCCGCCGCAGCTCGGCCGCCTGGGAGTCGGCCGTGTCCTGCCTGACCTGGTCGAGCCGTCTGACCTTGCTCGCCAGCAGGGACCTGGTGGTCGGTGCGAGCAGCAGCCTGGTCCACCACCCGTAGAACCGCAGCAGCCAGGGCGTCGCCGCCAGCCCGGCGGCGGCGACGACCAGGCCGAGGGGAGCGACCTGCGGCATCCAGTACCACGGCATGGCCAGGCCGTAGCCGACCATGGCCAGGGGCAGCAGCGCGAGGATCCCGCCGACGAACGGGTTGACCAGCAGCCAGAATCCGTCCCGCCAGGTGGCCGGGTCGGTGATCATCCACTTCGCCCGGTTGTTCCACTCGGGCCACCACGGCGTCTTGTAGAGCTGGCGCTCGTGCCGGTACCAGCCGTCCGCCTGGGGCCTGACCGGCGGCGGGGGCGGCAGGTAGGACGCAGGCACCTCGGCGCCGAGCCACCGCCCCGTCAGCCTCCTGGCGAGCTTCGTGCGCCACCTGACCAGCTTGACCGTGGGCGGGAAGGCGACGATGACCCCCACGAACATGAACAGGGTGCTGACCGCGATCAACGCGATCAGCACGGTATCCGCCACAGCCATGGTCCCCAGTGCCAGGGCCCGGCCGGCCGTCACCACATGCTGTCTCAGGGGTAGTCGCCTCATGGGTAAGAGTCTCCGTGATCGGGACACCGCGCCCAATGACGATGAACGCACGACAGGGGTGGAGGAAACTCCACCCCCGCCGGGTGGCCAGACGGCTTATGCGTGCCCTCTCCGGCTTTCTAGCGTCGTCGGCATGAAGGTCATCGAGGTCAGCAACCTCCGCAAACAGTACCGAGACCGGCTCGCGGTCGACGACGTGTCGTTCGCCGTCGAGGAGGGCGAGATCTTCGGCGTCCTCGGCCCGAACGGCGCGGGTAAGACGACCACAGTGGAGTGCGTCGCGGGTCTGCGCACCCCCGACTCAGGAACCGTGAAGGTGCTGGGCGGCCTGACCGGCACCAAGCTCAAGGAACGGCTCGGCGTCCAGTTGCAGAGCTCCACCCTGCACCCGAGGATCAAGGTGTGGGAGGCCCTGGACCTCTACGCCTCCTTCTACCGGGTGCCCGCCAACTGGGTCACGCTGATGGAACGGGTCGGGCTCACCGAAAAGCGGGACACCCCATACGCCAAGCTCTCCGGCGGTCAGAAGCAGCGGCTGTCCATCGCGCTGGCTCTGGTCGGCAACCCCCAGGTGGCGATCCTGGACGAGCTGACCACCGGCCTCGACCCGCAGGCGCGCCGGGACACCTGGGAGCTCATCGAACAGGTCAGGGCCGACGGGGTGACGGTCCTGCTGGTCACCCACTTCATGGAGGAGGCCGAGCGTCTCTGCGACCGGCTCGCGCTGATCGACTCGGGCAGGGTGGTCGCCGTGGACAGCCCGGCCGGGCTGGTCTCGCGGGTCGACGACTCGCAGCGCGTCACGTTCCGGCTCTCCCGCCCCTTCGACGACGCACTGCTCACCGGCCTGCCCGAGGTGAGCGCGGTACGGCACGCCGGCGGGCGCGTCGAGGTCACCGGCACCGGCGAGCTGCTGCTGGCGGTCACGACCGCCCTGGCCGCCGCCAAACTCGTCCCCGCCGACCTCCAGGTCGAGCGGGCCACCCTCGACGACGCGTTCCTCGCCCTCACCGGAAAGACGATCTCCCGATGAACAAGATGATCCTGACAGAGGCGAAGCTCTTCTTCCGCGAGCCGAGCGGCCCGCTCTTCGCGATCCTGCTCCCGCTGGTGCTCCTGCTGGGCCTGGGCAGCATCTCCGGCTTCCAGGAGGCCAGCCCCGAGCTGGGCGGCCAGCGGCCGATCGACACCCAGCTCCCGGGCATGATGGTGATCCTGTCCGTGGTGACGATGGCGCTGACGGCGCTGCCGGCCGTGCTGGTGACCTACCGGGAGAGCGGCGTGCTGCGCCGGATGTCCACCACCCCGGTCAGCCCGGTCCGGCTGCTGGTCGCCCAGGTGGTGAACAACCTCGGGGTGGCGGTCCTCGCGACCGCGCTGCTGGTCGTCCTGGGCAATCTGGTCCTCGGCGTCGCGGCGCCCAGGAACTTCCTGGCTTTCGTCGGCGTGTTCCTGCTCGGCAGCGCCTCGATGTTCGGTCTCGGCCTGCTCATCGCGGCGGTGGCGCCGAGCGCCAAGTCCGCGCCCGGCATCGGCTCGCTGGTGATGTTCCCGCTGCTGTTCGTCGGGGGTATGTGGATTCCCCGCGAGCTGATGCCCGACCTGATGCGGCGGATCGGCGACTTCCTGCCGCTGGCGCCGTTCGCCCAGGCGCTCCGCGACACGTGGGCCGGGCACGCGCCGCAGCCGCTGCACCTGGTGGTGATGGCGGCGACCCTGCTGGTCACCGGTGTGCTGGCAGCGCGGCTCTTCCGGTGGGAGTAGGCACCGCTTCTTCTCTCCTCCCCGGGTCTCCCGGGGAGCGGCTCCGATCCGGTACGGCCTGCCCCGGGGCGCAGGCCGTACCTTTATTTGACCGCTCGTTCTAAATCGTTCTACGGTTGCCCCATGGCGAGAACGAAGGAGTTCGATCCCGAGGTCGCCCTGCAGGCGGCGCTGGAACTGTTCTGGGAGCGCGGCTACGAGGCGACCTCCATGAGCGACCTGGTCGGCCACCTGGGCATCGGCAGGGCCAGCCTGTACGCCACGTTCGGCGGCAAACACGATCTCTACCTGAAGGCCCTGCGGCGCTACGTGGAGAACCGGGACCCCTCGCCCGTCGAGATGTTGTCGCAGCCGGGACCCGCACTGCCCGCCGTACGGGCGCTGATCGAGTTCTACGCCGAGGACGCCATCCGCGACCGGCGGCGGCGCGGCTGCATGATCGTGAACGCGGCGGCCGAGCTGCTTCCCGGCGACGAGCGGGTCGCCGGGATCGTCGATGCCAACTGGACGGGGCTCGAGACCGCGCTGACCTCGGCCCTCATCAGGGGACGGGCACAGGGCGAGCTGCCCGGCGACCGGGACCCCGTCGCGCTCGCGAGGTTCCTGCTGGTCTTCCTGCAGGGGCTGCGCCTGGTCTCCAAGGGACAGCCGGACCCGGCTCGCCTACGCGACGCGGCAGCCCAGGCGCTGGCAATTCTTAACTGATCGTTCCAATAAGGGGCTGACATGAAATTTCGTGACAAGGTGGTTCTGGTGTCCGGCGGTGGGTCGGGCATCGGCAGGGCCGTCGCCCTGGGATTCACCCGCGAGGGCGCCCAGGTCGTGGTGACCGGTCGTGGCCGTGAGGCGCTTGACCAGACCGTGAAGCTGGCCGAGGCCGAGGGAGGCCGGGCCGCCGCACTGACCGCGGACGTCTCCGACTCCGCCTCTCTTGCCGCGCTGGTCGGCGAGATCGTCGAGCGGTACGGCAGGCTCGACATCGCGATCAACAACGCCGGGGTGCTGGCCACCGGCACGGTCGCCGACCAGTCGGAGGAGGACTTCGCCCGGGTGGTCGACGTCAACCTGACCGGGGTCTTCCTGGCGATGAAGCACGAGATCCCGGCGATGCTCTCCGGGGGCGGCGGGGTCATCGTCAACTTCAGCTCGCAGATAGGACAGCACAGGCGCCTGCCCGGCTTCGGCGCCTACGCCGCCTCGAAGGCCGGGGTGACGGCGCTGACCCGCACCGCGGCGCTGGAGTACATCGGCCAGGGCATCCGGATCAACACGATCAGCCCGGGGTCGCACGACACGACGATGTCCCTGCGGCCCGGCGAGACCGAGGCGGACCGGGCGGAGCGGCTGAAGGGCCAGGTCCCGATCGGCCGTGTCGGCTCCCTTGACGAGATCACCGGCACGGTCCTGTGGCTGGCCTCCGACGACGCGGGATACGTGGTGGGCAGCGACATCGTGGTGGACGGTGGCTCGACCGCCTGAGGGGGGTTACCGGTGACCGCATCCCCTCCGGTGAGCCGGGTGTGGTCCTGCAACCGCCGACGCGGTGAGCGGGGCGGGTGCGCCCCGCGAACGTTCACGGTCTCGACGGTGGCCGTCGCGGGGGCGGTGAGTCAGGTTCGCGCGTCGTAGGTTTCGCGAGCGGCGTGGACCTGTTCGATGTTCCCCTCGGCCCACCTCTTTATGGCCAGCATGACGGGCTGGAGGCCGTGGCCGAGATCGGTGAGGGCGTAGTCGACGCGGACCGGGACCGAGGGCGTGACCGTACGGGAGACCAGGCCGTCGCGCTCCAGGCGTCGCAGGGTCTGGGTGAGCATCTTCTGGCTGACGCCCGCGATGATCCTGTTCAGGTCGCTGTAGCGCAGCGGCCCCCCGGACAGGGCGTTCAGGATCAGGCTGACCCACTTGTCGCTGATCGTGGCGAGCAGTTCCCTCGCGGGGCAGCTTGCCAGGTAGGCGTCGTACGCGACCCGCGCGTCCTGTCTCCGCTGTGCGGCCGTCTGGGTGGCCATGACACCCCTTCCGGTGCGATACGCACCTCCGGGTGCGTACTTCCTGCTGGAGAGTAGCACTCCATAAGTTTGCCGCATCAGGGCGGAAGCCCCGGGCCAACGTCCTCGTTCCACGCTCTCCCGCTCAGCGGGCCTTCAAGGTGGAGAGCGTGATCGGGACCCCGGCCGGATTCGTGATCGGAATTCGTGGAGGCGGCAGATGCGCGCAGTGGTGGTTCGTTCGTTCGGTGGTCCCGAGGCACTGGAGGTCGAGGAGGTTCCGATTCCCAGGACCGGCCCGGGGCAGGTGCGGATCCGTGTGGAGGCGGCGGCGGTCAACCCTGTCGACGTGGCGACCAGGACGGGGGTGCTCGTCGAGTTCGGGCTGGTCGACCGGCGCGAGGTGCAGGGCGTCGGCTGGGACGTGGCCGGGGTGGTCGAGGAGGTCGGTGCCGGGGTCGCCGAGTTCGCCGTCGGGGACCGGGTGATCGGCCTGGCCGACCGGCTCGACGTCTCCATCGGCTCGTACGCGGAGCAGATCGTGCTGGACGCCACCGCGGTCGCCCCGGCCCCCGAGGGCGTGACCGCGGCGCAGGCGGCCACGCTCCCGCTCAACGCCCTCACCGCGGACCAGGCCCTCGACCTGCTGGACCTGCCCGAGGGGGGCACCGTGCTGGTGACCGGCGCCGCGGGCGGGGTCGGCGGCTACGCGGTGGAGCTGGCCGTGCTGCGCGGGCTCCGGGTCGTCGCCGTGGCCGGCGCCGAGGACGAGAAGCTCGTCCGCGGTTTCGGCGCTGAGTTCTTCGTGCCGCGCGACGCCGAGCTCGGCCCCGCCGTACGGGAGCTGGTGCCCGGCGGCGTGGACGGCGCGATCGACGCCGCCGCGATCGGTAAGGCGCCGCTCACCGCCGTGCGCGGCGGCGGCTCCTTCGTGGCCGTCCTCGGCGGCGCCGAGCCCCTCCCGCTGCGCGGCACCAGGGTGGCCAACGTCTGGATCCGCGCCGACGGCGCGCGACTCGCCGAACTCGCCAGGCTGGCCGGTGAGGGACGTCTGAGCCTCAGGGTTGCGGACACCCTCCCGCTGGACCAGGCCACCGCCGCCCACGAGCGCTTCGCCCGGGGCGGTCTCAGGGGACGCCTCGTCCTGCTTCCCTGACGGTCACCTGCTCTCGGGGGCACGGGGAGGAAAACACGAGGGAAGCGAGCCACGGTTCGCGGGAAGCCCGTTGAACCATTCCATGACCGGCCGCGTACTGCCTGCCGACGCCGAACTCGCACGGATCGAAGGACGCAGGCCATGATGCGACAGAGCACCTGCCCCGCTCCACCGGCCGACCCCCTCGGAGTCGAACCCATGGTGAACGCCCCACGCGGCCCCGGTTGGCTGAGCGGCAGGTTCCGCCGCCTGCGCCGGACCGACGTACCGGACGACGAGCTGATCTTCTCCGAGCTCTACCACGAGTACCACCGGCCGCTGCTGTCCTTCGTCGTACGGCTCACCGGAGGCGACCTGCAGTGGGCCGAGGACGTGGTGCAGGAGACCATGGTCCGGGCCTGGCGTGGCGCGGACCGGTTCGACGCGGAGGCGCCCTCCCTGATGCCTTGGCTGGCGACGGTCGCCAGACGTATCGTGATCGACGATCGTCGCCGCAAGGACGCGCGCCCCCACGAGGCGGGCGAGGGGCCTCTGGAGAGTGTGCCGATGCCCGATCAGATGGAGAACCTCCTACGCCGGGTGGTCGTCTCGGACGCGCTCGCCTCGTTGTCACCGCCCCACAGGGAGATCCTGAACGAGACGGTCCTGCGGGACAGGTCGGTGAACGAGGCCGCCGAGGTGCTCGGCATCCCCGTGGGCACCGTGAAGTCCCGGGTCTACTACGCTCTGCGCGCGCTACGCGTCGCGCTTGAGGAAAGAGGGGTGACGGCGTGAGTCCGCGGGTCGAGCACACTGACGTGGGCGCCTACGCCCTGGGACTGCTCGAGGAGGACGACCGGCGCGCCTTCTCCGCGCACCTGTCAGGCTGCCCCTCCTGTACGGCGGAGCTGGCCGAACTGACCGGCACCGCGGAGGCCCTGGCCGGGGTCGAGCCCGTCGAGGGCGACGACCGCACAAGCGGGTCACGGGGCGAGGTGGTCGACCTGCTCAGGCGGAAGAGGGCCGCGGACCGGCGTGCCCGCAGGGGGACGTTCGTGATAGGCGTCGCCGCCGCGGCCGCCCTGGTCGCCACGGGAGTCGCGGTGGGCGGCACCCTCTCCGGCGGCGGCGCGACCATGCCCGTGCACTCGGCGCACGGTCCCGCCGAGGAGTTCTACCGGCGGGGAAACCCGATCGCCGGGTCGGGAGCCCCCGGCGTCTCCGGCGGTGTGGTGCTGGAGACGAAGGGCTGGGGCACCCACGCCGCCCTGGAGCTGAAGGGGGTCAGGGGGCCGCTGGAGTGCGAGCTGGTCGCCGTCTCCCGGACGGGCGGGCGACGCGTCGTCACCGGCTGGGCGGTGCCGGAGAAGGGGTACGGGGTTCCCGGCTCTCCCGAACCGCTCTACGTGCACGGCGGAACCGCGCTCTCGCCCGCCGACATCGACCGTTTCGAGGTGAACACGACGAGCGGGAGAACGCTGCTCGTCATCGACGTGTGACCCCACGGACCCGCCCGTCCCACCGGCCGGTCCCCCTCAGGAGGATCCCTCCCAGAGATTCCAGGGGTGTCCCTCCCGAAGACCGGAGATCCCAGGGGCGTCCTTCTCGGAAGCCGGAAGCCGGAAGCCGGAAGCCCCAGGAGTGTCCCCTCCCGGGGATCGCCCTCATCCTCACCCCGGCCCTCCCGCCTCGCGGGAGGGTTTGTTTTTTGGGGAGTTCGCAATGTGCATTTTTACGGATTCGCAGATTGAACCCCTCTCACCGGCGGCGCCGTACCACCGGGCGGAAAGGCACGACGGCTTCGGTTACCGCAGACCAATGAGAGGTTCATCATGTTCAAGCGCCCCCTCGCCACCGCCCTGACCACCGCCGTGACCACGGTCGCGGCCACCACCATGGCCACCGGCCTCGCCGCCGCCACGGCGGGCCACGGTGCCGTCCACACCGCTACCGCGGACCATCGGGCCACCGCTCAGGCCACGACGGCGGAGTACTCGGACGGCTACTTCGCCGCCCGTCTCGTCGGACGCAACGAGGTGCCCGTCAAAGGCGGTCCCGCCGTCGGTGACGGGGACGGCCAGGCCTTCGCCGTGATTCGCATCAGCGGGGGCAGGGTCTCCTACGCCGTGCGGTGGAACGGGATCGCCGCCCCGACCGCGTTCCACATCCACCAGGGCAAGGCGGGCACGAACGGCGACGTCAAGATCGGATTCTTCGGCGAGGCGCTTCCCGGGAGCGCGCAGGCGGTGACCGGAGACGTCGAAGCCGACGCCGGGCTGCTGGCCGCGATCAAGAAGAACCCGTCCGGCTTCTATCTCAACCTGCACACCGGCGAGTTCCCCGGCGGAGCGGTGCGCGCGCAGCTGTACCGGCTCGGGCGTCCGATCAGTCCGGCCTCCGTCCTGGCCGAGGGCACCCACGCGTCGCTCAAGACCCGGGCGGACGGCTCACAGGAGGTGCCCACGGCGGGCAAGAAGGTCGGCGACCGCGACGGCGCCGCTCAGTGGCTCGTCGGCATCGAGGGGACGAGCCTGCACTACGCCACCGTCTGGAACAACATCAGCGCGCCGACCAACGGGCACATCCACCGGGGCGAGCGTGGCAAGAACGGCCCGGTCGTGGTCGACCTGTTCGCTGACGCCAACGGCCTGCCCGAGTCGGTCACCGGGATCGCGGGCACCGCGCCGGTGCAGCGGGACATCGCCAAGGGGCTGCTGAAGAACCCCAAGAACTGGTACGCCAACCTGCACACCACGGAGTTCGACGGCGGCGCGGTTCGCGGCCAGCTCGGCAGGACCCACGGCGGCTGGTGACCCGGTGTCCTTCGGCACCCGATGACCGCGCGGTGACGACGGCCGCAACGTCGCGGGGAAACAGCGGGCGCCCGCCGTACGGACCTGGATCCCGTACGGCGGGCGCCGCGTATGTGGCACGGATCTCCCGCACGGCAAGCCCGGCGTACTCCGCACGGGTCACCCCGTACGGCGAGCCCCGCATACCCCGCATGGATCACCCCGTACGGCAAGCCCCGCGCTGTGCCGATCCCGGACGACGGGTCCGCACGACGGATCCTCCCGCGCACGACGCCTGGCACGTCAGGGATAGATCTTCCTGTGCTCGGCCAGCATCGTGACGTACTGCTCGATGCGGCGCGCCCGGGTCTCCGGCTTCTTGGCGTCCTGCACGCGGTACAGCACCGCGTAGCGGTTGCGGCTGTCCAGCGTCGTGAAGAACTCCCACGCGGCGGGATTCCCAGCCAGGGCCCGTTCCAGGTCCTCGGGCACGGTCGCGGTCCGCGACCCGTCATAGGCCGCCTCCCACCGGCCGTCTCCCTTCGCTCGTTCGACCTCCAGCAGGCCGGGAGGCCTCATCCGGCCCTGCTCAAGCAGCGCGGCGACCTTGTCGCGGTTGACCTTCGACCACCTGCTCCTGGCCCTGCGCGGGGTGAACCGCTGCACCCAGTGCGTGGCGTCGAAGCTCTTCTTCTGACTGTCGATCCAGCCGTAGCACAGTGCCACGTCGAGCGCCTGGGCGTAGTCCAGCGACTCGACCCCGGCAACCTTCTTGGCGATCCTGAGCCAGATCCCGGGTGAGGAGGCGTGGTTGACGGTGAGCCACGCCTCGAAAGCCGCGGCCGTAGGAAACGAGAGACTCTCCACGTCATCGCTCATCGCGACAGTCAACCACGCGGACCACGAAGGCACGAGCCGCCTGATTCCAGCGCATTCCGCTCCGCCACGGATCGCGCGACCGGATCGGCCACGGTCGGCGGGAAACGGGGGACAGCCAAGCCACCCCAGTGATAAAACGGCCAGATGGGGCATCTGAGCTGGACGCTCACCTGGGAGAACGACATCTCCGACGAGTGGCACGAAGCCCTGACCGGGATGCTCGCCAGAGCCTATCCGCGCTCCGCAGAGCTGTTCCGTGAGAGACGGAGCTGGTCGGGAGCACGGCCGGAGGCGCGGGTCGTGGGCAGCGTGGACGACAGGCCCGTGGCCCATCTCGGGCTGCTGCGCCGCTTCCTCCGCGTCCCCGAAACCGGCGCGAGCCTTCTGGTCGGCGACGTCGGCCTGGTCGCCGTCGACCCCGACTTCCAGGGCACGGGGGTCGGCCGCGAGCTGCTCGGCCAGACCACTCGGGCACTGACGGACCTCGGCCTGCCCTTCGGGTTCCTCACCTGCAGGCCCGCGCTCGTCCCGTTCTACCGGAGCGGCGGCTGGCAGCTCGTCGACGGACAGGTCACCCGGATGATCCACAACGATCATCACTCCTGGGTCTATCACGGACCGGGGATGGCGCTGCCCGTCCACGCTCCGATGAGCGACTGGCCACGCGAGGACACCGTCGACCGCAACGGCCTCGGCGTCTAGCTCCGATCTTCGCCTCCCCACCCGTCCGAGCCGCTCGCGCTCCCCTCGGCCCAGGACCGAACCTCTCCACCGGGTCGGAAAACCCACCGCACCGGTACGGCGAGCGGCGAAACAGACCCGCCCCGCGCCGCGAAACGGTACCCGACCCGGCGAACGCCGGTGCTCGCTGGCTAGTGCTGTGACCGGAAACGATCACCGGGTTGGCGTGTAGAGCACTGCTGCCAGTTGGATGGTGCCGATCACGTTCGATCAGCGCTCGGGAGGC